>CAZOJH010000069.1:0-3053 GCA_964580125.1 uncultured Candidatus Saccharibacteria bacterium
CAATGATACGGCGAAAGAATTATATTTTACACTCATTAGAGAAATATAGGCCGTGCTTAGGTACATCAGGACTAAAGCAAAAACTGGAGTAAACATGTCATACATTTCTCTGGCAGCAAAAACGGTGAGGAGGATGATGGCGGAACCAATAACCAAGAAAATTCCGCCTTGATTTATGTAATTTTTTATTCTCCACGTACCCAAACCAAGTACAGCTACTCCGGCTAAAATACCCAGAGTTATTCTTCCCATCTCACCTATCCAGTTATTCATAAAAGCATAGGTGGTAAACCAACCCAAACCAATTAACAGCAAAAGACCACCAAGTTTTAATAGCCAATCATCTTTTAACCAATTAATAAATTTATCACTTGTACTAGGACCATAATTTACTTCTTGTACAATATTGGCAGTATTAGTATTTTCAATGATAGGTTTACCAGTATAATTCAAGACTGGGGCCCTTGAGTTATCTGGCGCAACTTCTACACCATCCTTTTTAGAAGAAAGACGGCTCTCAAGAACAGTAATGCGATATTTCAGATTACTGATTTTAACAAAGGCGACAATGAATAAAATTATTAATAAAAAAATAGAGAACCCACTATCAAATAAATATGTCATTTAAATATTATACCAAACCCTATCTAACTTGCCAATCTTTTTGAGCATTTAAATTAGCCGTAATTCGTGTCATAACACCAGAAATTTCTTCCTCAGATAAAGTGTGCTCATATGATTGTAAAACAAGCCTAAAGGCATATGACGTTTTAGACGTGCCATCAGGGAATTTTTTGGTAAACACATCAAAAAGGCGATCTTTCATAAGCAATGGTCCAGCCTCGTTTTTGATAATAGCCCATACTGTTTCTTGAGCTGTACCTTCAGGTACAAAGACCGCCACATCACGCACGGAATATGGATAAATGGAAATACTCTTGAAACGCATATCCTGACGAGTCATGGGTAATTCTATATCATAAGCCGTAGGCTCTGGTAATTTAGCTATTAGTTCATCAAAGTTAAACTCGGCAATACTATCTTCTTTATTCAGCTTTTCAAGCTTAACACCAAGCTCTCTCTCTAAAATAACAACAACTTCTTCTAAAACAGCCCTCTCATTCTTTAGTCCTTTTACACCAATCACCAGATTATTGTGCTCATCATTTTTTCCAAACACTTTACTAATTTCAAAAATTTTAATTTGCGGCATTTCCACTAGTTCAGAATATTGGGCATTAAAATTCAAGTATTCCGCCATGCTGTCTGACAAATTTGCCCGTAAGAATTTTTTCTCTGGTGCCACAGAGTTAGCCAGCTCTATTTCCCCTTTCTCGGCAAAAGTATAACCATATATCTCAGAAAAACCATTATCCGATAAAATCTTTTTTATTTTTGTAGCATAATAAAAGCTTTTATTAATCTGTCCTTTTTCACCAGTAATTTCCTTTTTATTATCAGCTAGTTTGGCATAACCATAAATTTTTAATATTTCCTCTATTAAATCCTCTTTTATTTTAATATCCAATCTCTCTACCGGAGCTGTTACCATAAAAACATTATCACTCACCTCACAAGTAAAATTTAGGCGTCTGAAAATATCCTGAATTTCAGCGGTGCTGATCTCCAGCTCTAATATCCTTTTTACATCAGCGGTTGAAACAGTTAACCGGCTTTTAGTGGCTGGCTCTGGATAAATATCAGTTTTTGCCCCCACTTTTATTTCCGGCGTATAGGCTATTTCCACAATCAGCCTAGTTAAAAGATCCATGGCTTCTCCCGCTACTTCAGGACTCAAATCATTTTCATACCTCTTACTGGCATCAGTTTGGATCTTAATTTTCTGAGCGGTTTTTCTGATCAAAGCCGGTTCAAAATTGGCGGATTCTAAAATAATATTTTTAGTATCAGCACTTATTTCTGCCAAGACTCCACCTTTGATACCCGCCACGGCCAACGCTTTGTTATTATTAGAAATGGTCAAAACACTTTCATCTAAAAGTACATCTTTACCGTCCAAAGTGCGCATGGTGTCCCCCGCTTTACCCATTTTTACTTCAATCAAATTTCCACCCACTTTGTCCGCATCAAAAACGTGCATAGGCTGACCCAGCTCTAGCATCACAAAGTTTGTGGCATCCACCAAGTTATTAATAGAGCGCTGACCAACTGTTTCCAACCTTTTTTTCAACCACTCTGGTGAAGGACCAATTTTAATATTTTCAACCACCCGGCCAATATAACGGCGGCAAGCTTTACTATCTTCAATTTTTATATCAAGTTTTAAAGTGCTAATACCTACTTTTTCTGGCTCTACAATATTCCTAGAATATTTCTTTATAGGCAAATCAAGTAAAGCAGAAAATTCCTGGGCAATTCCCCGATGACAAAGGCAATTATGTGCCATATTCGGCAAAATCTTCACGTCTAAAATCCAATCTTCACCCACTTCTTCTACCCCTTCTACCTCACATGAATTCATAGTCAAAATCTCCGCCGCTTTTTTTGCCGCTGGTAATTTTTTATCAAGAAATTCATCTAGCCATTTGTATGATACTTTCATATTATTTTTTCTTTTTGTTGATTAATATTTTCTTCCTTGCCTGATTTAAAAAATTATTCTCACTTACAACTTTTGTTCCGGTTTGCTTTTCAATATCAAGCTTGGTTCTTCTGGCTACTGCTCCACCAGCTACAGCGTCCCCACTTAATTCAGAAAATCCTTTAGAATTTTTGTCCTGGGTTATCCTGGTAGTCGTTGCTTCGCCGAGCATAGTTAGAATCAATTCCATATCATCCATATGATCACGCAGATTATTATCAGCTTCAAGATGTTTAAGTTTTTTATAATCCTGTGCAGTCAAACCAAAAGTTCCTTTGTAAATCTCGTCAGTCAAAATAGCAAATTCAATTCCTTTTTCCACACCACGTTTTTTCCATTCATCAGTCAAGGAATGACGGACATTTATACCCCGCATTCTTTTGGCAATCCAGCCTTCTGGATATCCTTTGCGTTCAAAAGTCCTTTTAGCCCTATCCATCGCAAGTTCTGG
>CAZOJH010000070.1:0-535 GCA_964580125.1 uncultured Candidatus Saccharibacteria bacterium
ACGTAACTTTTGGTAATAATATTTTTCTTTAATCGCTGATTTATGATAGAGTCGTCGAACTTATTATCCGGCACATAAGCTACCTCAGCTTCTAAAGGAGTGGCTTTATTTATGAATTTGGAAAAGTGGATGTTTTGACTACCAAAAGCTGGTCGACCCCCGCCACGGTTTGGTCTACCCCCAAAAGAAGGTCTGGCACCACCAAATTTAGGTCTATTTGCGCCAAAAGACGGCCTATTTGAGCGAAATGGGCCTCTAGGGCTTCTATGTGCGTTACTACCCTGATATCCGCTAGTAGGCCTTCTAGGGCCGTTATTACTTGCATGTGATGCCGAAGTAGAAGTTGTTTTGGTATTATTTCTCTCCATATTTTTGAACTACTATCATATCATATGATACCCATATTTGTCAATGGTTTTAATAATATATTTTTTTTATTAAAGGATTGATGCGAGTGATGAATTCATAAGAGCTACCGGAGAGCAAGTCAGCCAGATCATCCACGGTTATTTCCTCACCGCCATCCTGACCGATG
>CAZOJH010000070.1:545-3025 GCA_964580125.1 uncultured Candidatus Saccharibacteria bacterium
CACTTCATCCCCTACCCTTACGCCCGGGATATCCGTCACATCCACCATAATAATATCCATGCAGACACGCCCTAGCACTTTTGCTTTCTTTCCTTTTATCAAAACGTAGCCCAAGCCAGATAAAGCTCGCGAATAGCCGTGCCAATACCCAACCGGCAGTACCGCCACCTTGGAATCTCTTTTTACTTTTTCCGTAAAGTCATAGCCTATTCCCTCCCCGGCTTTAATATTATTTATTTCCCCAATGATTGTCTTCCAGCTTAAAACTGGTTGTAGATAGAAAGGTAATTCATATAATGATTTTTGAGTGTCTGGTTGAGGCCGTTCCATCCGGCCGACCCGAGGACCGAATAAATTATTATATGGATTACCTTTATGTAGGTATTGTCGTACCTTTGCTGATGGCCAGATACCATAGAGCCCGATCCCGATTCGCACCATATCAAAATGTGCCTCGGGAAAAAGGATAGTGCCTGACGTGGCACACGCATGACAAATAGGCTTCAATCCCGCTTGCTGAAAAGCCTCCCGCCATTTATTAAATATTTTAATTTGATTCTTTGTTTTTTTAGGAAAAGCCGGATCCTTGGCACTAGCAAAGTGTGTGTAGAGACCAACCACTGTAGCCGTAGGCTTCCACCAAATCTCCTCCTTTTCTAAGGAGGAGTCCCGAGTCTTCGAGGGGAGGTGGTGTGGGGCCAGTCGGTTGTCTTCCCATTTTTTAATTTCTCTAATAACTTTCTTAACATCCCCCTCCTGAAACCCATGCCTATGCATCCCGGTATCTACCTTGATGTGAATTCGTAGTTTTTTTCCAGACTTTAGCTTTAGCTTTTTGATCTCCTCAAAATAATCAAAATTGGAAACGGTAATATCCAGATTATTAATCACCGCCTTTTCCAGCATCTCCGGCAAGATATAACCCAGGATTAAAATTGGGCACTTTACGCGTTCCCGCCGTAAGGCCATTCCTTCCACCACGGAATCTACTGCCAAATAATCCGCTCCTAGTTTTTCTAATTCACGAGCAAACTCCACCAGATTATGGCCATAAGCGTTAGACTTCACCACCCCCATCAGTCTAGTCTCTGGAGAAATCAGCGTTCGGAAAGAACGGTAGTTATGCGCTATCGCCCTCTTATCCACCTCTATCCAAGTCCGCAGTCCCTTTCGTAATTCCTTTTTCATATTTGATAAATCATATCCTTACGCTCCACCACCACTTTCCAGCCATTTTTCTTAGCGTGCGTATACAGTTTTTTATTTGGATTAAAACAGATCGGCCTTTCTACCATTTTGAGTAGCACAATGTCACTCTCTGTATCACCCACTCCTGTGGACCTCACCAAAGTCAGGTTTTCCTTCTCCACCGCCCTGGTGAGCACTTTAGACTTATCAGAAATCAGATCTTCATATAAAGTGACACCGGTCAGCTGGTTATCAGCCCCCACCTCAAGTATCCGGCCATAAGTTTTATCAAAACCAAACTTTCGGCAAAAGTTTTCTACTAAAATCTGCGGGGAGTGAGAAATAGCTAAAATATAATAATTCTTTTTCTTCAGCTCCTTGATCAGGTCTCGAGTGTAGGTATAGACTTTGTTATTATTTTCTGTGATCGTCTTCTCCACTACTTTAGTAAAAACTGTAAAATCCACGCCCTTGATATTTTGAATAAAAACCTTCACCACCGCATCAATATAGTCCCCATATTCCCCTTCTCGGTCATTCCACCTCCTGAGGGCTTGTTTGTAGATTTCTTTGGTATTTTCTGGAAACACTTTTTCCTTAATCAAGGTCTCCGTCACTTCTATCAGTAGGCTGGAACGGAAAATAGTCCCGTCAATGTCAAACACCGCCACTTTTCGCTTTATTTGCTTTAGCCCTTTCATTTCCTTTTTCATTATTGAATTATAACACAAAACCGTATCCCTCCGTAAATTATGTAAAATCAACGAATTTTGCTTTATATTGATTCTTCCATTTTTCCTTTGGAATTACCCGTTCATTATACTGACCTTGGGGTAGCTGACCTTTAGGCGGCCAATTGGCTTCGGATACTTTTACCGAGCCATCAGCAAACACTTCCTCAATGAAAGCTACGTGCCCGATGGCGTTCACCGCTGGATTCTGACTGATCCCATCAGTAAAACACATAGCACAATTTATCTTTGGTTCAGTGAGCACTTTATAAATCCCAGCCGTCTGAAAAATCTTCCACCACACTCCACCATTACGGCCACTTTGCACCGGCCAGTTTATCTCAACCCCTAATTTAGCTTTGAGCCGGTATGACACATATTCCGTACATTGCAGATCATATTTATTTTTTGCACCATTTAGCACGTTTTTTATAGCCTCTCTTATTTTCTTCGTAATATCTGAGGTGGCGCCATTTACCTGACCAATGATAAAATCACTGACTGACAAATCTGGCTTGACGATAGCCGTTACTACCTCAGAAAGAAAATCCGCTCGAACCC
>CAZOJH010000071.1:0-3018 GCA_964580125.1 uncultured Candidatus Saccharibacteria bacterium
ATAGTAGGTGAGGCTGCGCGTTCTACTGCTTCTGTTTCAAAATCTATCATAACCTTTTCTCCTTTTTTCATCAGCCCCAACTGTTCCTACGTTATCATGCTATACTTTATATAAGCAATAATAAACAGTTCTATTTTTTTTTTCTTGGATGATGAAGAAAAGCCCTATCGGGGGACCTCAGGATAAAGCAGCGTTAAAAACTAGGAAAAGTGCATAAATACTGTTGTGTACAAATACAGCTGTGGTATAATAATAGTGAGTATTGACCAGGACAAGAGATTTGTCTGGTTTGAAATTCGGAATAATTAAATTTGGAAAAATTTAAATAACAAATGAGCGAATTTGAGAAAGAAAAAAAGAGTGGCGGTTCCTTCTCTCACGGGGTGAAGACTTTTATTTCCATAATAGTAGTCACGGTTATTTCTGTCACTATCGGCATCGCCGTCACTTATGCTACCGGTACCGGTGGACTCCGTATCATGGGTCAAGGGATCCTGGATAGTGCCAGCACCCCCGTGCTCAGTATTGATACAAACGCCCGCCAGCTCGTTTCTTCTGGTGGAACCTCTACTCTGAATTGGTATACTGGTAAGGTGGGGGTGGGGACTGCGAGCCCCTCGTGGCCATTGGAGGTTAGTGGTAATGCGAAGTTTACCAAGATTGGCGTGGGGACAGACCCTTACACCTCAAATGATAATTATCAGGTTAATGTAGGCACAGGTATTCTTTATCAGGGAACTCTTTTTGGTCAAGGAACAGGTTTTATTTCTAGTAGTGCTGGATTTGGCGGATACGCTGGTGATGCAAAAATTGTAGCTGGGAATGTGGAAAAGGTTAGGATAACAACAGCAGGCAATGTGGGAATCGGTACACAAAGCCCAAGTGCAAAATTGAGCATCGCTACTTCTAGTAATACTGGAACGATTATGTCTATCTCAAATGGTTATCCTGATAGCCTGCAATTTGGCTGGGGGGCAAATGGTTATAATTCAAAAATCGGTTTTGGTGGTGGGTTTGGATTCAATTTGCATTTTGTAAATAATAACGGGGGGGCTAATGTCATGACACTAGCAGATGCGGGTGGAGTATCGGTGAGTGGGCAAAATGGTTCTGGTTTGTCTGTTAATAAAGCTACACAAGTAACATCTGTTTCGACTGGGAACTCTCATCTTCTAGTTGACTTGGGGCCTGCCTCTGGCGGAAACGGAGCCTACGGTCTCATTGGTTTTGGTAACTCTGGATATAGTAATTTGTCAGGATATATGGGTTATCTTAACCAAAGTGGTGGAGACTATGGTAAAGGCTCATTGGTTTTTGGTTTGCGACCAAATAGCTCAGCTGATAATGCGGCATCAGAATATATGAGGATAAATTATGCAGGAAATGTAGGGATTGGGACAAATGCCCCACTCCATAAACTACATGTTTCTGATGGTAATTCTGTTAGCGGTAGCTTGTTTACAGGAACACCTCCTTTGTTAAGTGTGACTCTTCAAAACGAAAATACTGTTAGTGCAATTACTGGATCTTCTAATATCGCATCCCAAAGACCTATTATGCTTTTTAATAGGTCAAGAGGAACACTATCTGTACCAACAGCAGTATCAAATAATGATAATCTCGGAGATGTTCTTTTTGCTGGTCATGATGGATCGGGTATGCAATATTCAGCAGGCTTATTTGCTTTTGTCGACAGCACTGTTACAGCAGGAAATGTTCCAGTTAGATTATCTTTTGTAACAGGTTCAAATGGTTCTAATAGACAAGAAAGATTAACTATTAAAAATGATGGCAACGTCGGAATAGGTACAAGTATACCTGGTCAAAAATTAGAGGTAGCCGGTAATCTTAAACTAAATGCTGCTGAGCCATATCTTAATATTAGGAATAGTGCCACTGCATATGATTGGTCTCTTAAAACTTTTACCTCTGATAGTAGGTTAAGTATATTAAATGATGATTTGGGCAGTGAAAAATTTACAATAACTACAGCGGGAAACGTGGGCATTGGGACGACGAGTCCACAGTCTTTGTTGGATGTTTATGCTACTACTGCAAGTGATGCAACAAGAATTTCTGTTAATACTCCGTCAAATGTGACAAACATGATTGGTTATCAATTTTTGTCGGGGTCAACGTTTAAAGGTGGTTTTTTGAGACAGCCAAGTACTGATAATGTATCCTTATGGACAGCAGCTGATACGGGTAATCCAAGAGTAATGATATTAAACAATGGTAACGTTGGTATCGGGACGACTTCGCCTAGAACAAAATTGGATGTATACGGGACTGACAATAAATTGCGTCTCTCGTATAATGCAACTAATTTTGTTGATTTGTCATCAAATTCAGGTGGCAGTTTGATAGTTGATCTTAATGGAAGCTCTGTCTTTCAGATAGGTACAACATTTTTTCAGGGAAATAATGGTGCAGCGGGTTTGCCTAGATTAACCTTATCTCAGACTACTGCAACAAATCCAATTTTTGTTAGTGCTACTGATACAAATACTGGATTGGGAATGGCGGGTGCTGACATCGCTTCGCTTATAGCAGGAGGAGTTAATGTCTTAAATGCAAATTCATCTGGCAACGTTGGTATCGGGACGACGACGCCGGGTGCTAGATTAAGTATCGTCCCTAATAGTGCAGCACCGGATACCGCTCTCTTAATAAGACAAAGTTATATTGCTGATGCTAGCTGGCAGAAACTACTTGATATTCAAAATAAGGACGGAGTCTCACAATTTGTAGTTCGTAGCCGAGGGAGTGATGGTGCCACTGGTATAGAGTCATCCGGTGCTTTTATGACAAACAGCTCAAATGATATTTATGGATTCAGACCATTATCAAGTGGATCCGGTGCTCAAAGTATTCAGGCTAAAGCTCTCTTGCTTTCAGCAAGCTATGGGGATATATCAAGTCTCAATGCTGGTACCATCTATGGAGGATTTGGTGCGGCAGAAAATTTGACTTTGCAATCAACATTGAGTGGCACAAAAGGTTTTGTCTTGTTAAATC
>CAZOJH010000072.1:0-2989 GCA_964580125.1 uncultured Candidatus Saccharibacteria bacterium
CACAGTATAATCAGCCACAAATGTCTTATTCCCGTGTTTTATATCAATAAAGCCGCCTACGCTCTTTCCCTGCTCTTTTACTCGCTGTAGGTCCTTCCTGAACCTCTTAGTGGTAATAGCAAAACAATGTTCAATTAATTCAGCCATACCTATATTCTACACCAGTCCTATTACTCTCCCAAATAGCAATAACTGGCATCCTCTCCAATCTTATTCTCAAGCCATTCGGTCGCTTCCGGCATTCCACCCAGCTGATCTATCAATCCTAACGCCAAAGCATCTTCACCCACATAAGTTCTACCGGTCGCCATACTTTTTACTTTTTCCTCTGAAAGATTCCGGTTATCAGCCACGTACTCTACAAAAATCTCATACAGTTTTATTATATCCTCCATGATTACATCTTTTTGAACCGAGGTAAGCTCACTATTTTCTTTCATAGCACCCTTATGAATACCGGAAGATAGATCATAGAAAACAACACCATCTCTCCTGTCCCTTTCGCTAGTATCTAGAAAGTCAGCAGTAACTCCAATTGAACCCACACTAGATACCCGGCTAGCGAAAATCCTATCAGCACCACTAGCAATTAAGTAGGCGGCTGAAGCACCGACATCATGAATCACAGCTACTGTTGGTTTAGAAGTCTTTTGTATAGCGAGCATTATTTCCTCTCCCGGTTCCATTTGGCCATCACTAGAGTCGATGTTGAACACTATTCCCTTAATATCCGAGTTAGTATCTAGATCTTGGATTTGTTGAACAACTTTTATTGACGACACACTGATATATTCTGAATCTTCTAAAATATCAATATCTCCAATTATATCAATTACCCCTATATTATTACCGTCACAAGGGACATCAGCTACATATATAAAATAGTAACCAAGGCCAAAAATAGTGACGAGACCTAGGATGTACGAGATAATGGTGGACTTATTGAATATTTTTTTCATTGTTTATTTTTTTACTTATTAATTCCTCATTTTCACTATCCCAAATAAAGATATGTTTTTCTGAAGTTTCTGAGCAATCTTTATCTCCACCATTTTCATCCATTATACAGCTCTTTTTAATAAAGTTAATTCCTATTTCTGAATTATTAAGGTCATTCTCATTTATAACTTCTGTCTTCCAATAGATATTTTTACCGTCACTGTCGTTTAATAGCATTGTCTCAGATGGGTAGAATAGGACCATTTTCATATCCTCTCTAAAGTCTATAATATACCACTCGTCATAGAGTTGCTTCATCCCAGTTCCCCAGGTGTATATCCTGGTTACTACAAGCCAATCGTGGGTATTACCTTTGATAATGCGATAATATGGGGTCCACAGGCCTAAACTGGAGACGGAGAGAGTGGTAACTGTTTCGCCGGTCTTACTATCTAAAAAAATAAAATTTCTTTTCGTCGAATAGTCGTTTGTACTTGTCAGTATTTTAAGACTGGAACCATCTAATCTGAGTTTAGCAGTTTCTTCTTTTTCTATTTTAACTTTCACAGTCGAAAGCTTTTTGCTGTCAGGGTGATAATAAAGATAAAAATTCCACAAAAGAAGAACCGCCATTAGAGATAGGAGGATAGAGATTATTGTTTTAATGGTGAGTTTTTTCATTTTTTTATTTGAAATTTAATACCCATTTATATTTTATAGGATCTTTCCTAAATAGGTAATCAATAATATTTCTTTTGCTATCTTCTCCAGATTCCTTTAAGACAGACTTAATCTCTGATTCTTGAACATCTGGAAGTGATCCTAATCTAATAGCCTCATTAAAATACTCGTCACCTTTTTGACAATTATTTTTTTGATAATAGATTGCTCCAAGTAAATTATACGGGTAAAAACTATGGGGAGATAGCCCGATCGCCCTTAGTGCATTCAGCTCCGCCTGGTCGAGAACCCCCGCGTCCTTGAAGGCTGCACCCCGGCTGGTAAAAACAGCCGCCTCGGCTTCGTGGTAACCACTGGTCTGTGTCACCCTTGAGAAATCCTCACTTATTTCTATCGTCTTGTCTGGCTTAGCCGCTTTTCTAAAATATTTGCATGAGTTTGCTAGATTCCAAATTTTATATTCAGAAAAATGTTTTTCAGCATCCTTTGTATTCATTGGAAGTGACAACAATGATATAGGGAAAGGTAAAATACTTTTTATACTAACCTCATCCTTATACAACAAATAGTAATATATTCCAAGTAAATTTGCATAACCTTTTATTAGGTCACGGTTTTCACTGTTCTTACGCCATTTAGTCTTATTTTTTAGCCATTCAATCTCGTTTTCCATGAGGTCTTCTTTACCATCAATTTTTAACAAAATGGGACCTAAATCTGTCGGGCCGCTATCACTGACAAATTCCCTTATATTTAGCTCGTATCGTTCGGCCATCTCGGAAAATGATTGCCTTAATAGATCTAGCTCAGCTTCTTTTTTATTTTTTTCTGTTAGTATCTGATCTTTTTTAATCCTTTCTTGAATTTTTTGTTCCTCTATCTCTTTCTCTTTTTCGTCCACTGACCTTTCATGTTCTTTCCATTTTATTGTTAGTTCGGATATATCCTCGGGTGACAGTTGTGATACAAAATTCTGTTTTGGAATTAGAAAATTATAACCCACTACGCTAATACCTGCTTCTGAAATATTATTTATTTGTAATTGGCCAAAATTAGGGTGTTTTATTATCTTCCCACGCAAAGATTTATTCGACACACACCACGATTCCAGATCTTGATAATGTTGAAGTCCCATATTTTTTTTATAAAGGTTTGATAAAAATGATTCCCTAAAAGTAGTAGGTAAGGTTATCACCCTTATTTTCATAAGAATCAGGGGAGGTTTAACAAAAATGATTTCTCATTAACTGGGTTATTGTTTATTCACCAGGCTCCTCCGATTTATACCCACTACTGTTAATGAACCATAAAAAGTAGACGCAAAAAGCCCAGCACATAGGTGAGAGCTTGTGGCCCTCCATACCGGTTT
>CAZOJH010000073.1:0-2945 GCA_964580125.1 uncultured Candidatus Saccharibacteria bacterium
TTTTTCTATCAGTTTTAGCCACCCTCCTAGTTTTTGTCTCTGGTATTGGGATAAGTCACGGCGGAGCTACTCGGTGGTTGGATATTTTTGGTATTTCTTTTCAACCTTTGGAATTTCTTAAAATTGGTTTCATTATTTATTTTGCGGCTTGGATAGGAGAGCAGAAAGAAAAAATTCAAACCATTAAGCATGGTCTTTTGCCTTTTATGATATTGATTGGAATAGTGGGCGGAATCCTATTAAAACAGCCGGATACGGACTCCTTCGTGATAATATTTATTGTTGGCCTGTGCATGTTTTTAGTGGGGGGAGGGAAGTGGCGTCATCTTTTTTTAATATTTTTTTTAGCCATAATTGCCGTGTCAGCCTTGTTTGCGGTGAGACCGTATCTACTTGATCGCTTAACTACTTTTTTAAATCCCGCAGAAAACCCTCTGACTTCAGGCTATCAGATACAGCAGTCCTTGATTGCTGTTGGTTCCGGTGAAATATTTGGTCGGGGACTGGGTCAAAGTATCCAAAAATTTAAATTTTTACCGGAATCGGTAGGAGATGCAATTTTTCCTATAGCGGCTGAGGAATTTGGTTTTATTGGAAGTGTTTTTATAATATTGTTGTTCATTTTCTTTGCTTCCAGGGGGTTGAAGGTTGGTAGTCTAGCCCCTGACGTTTTTAGTAGACTTTTGGTCATTGGAATTGTTATACTTATCACTGTCCAATCATTTATAAATATAGCCTCAATGATTGGCGTTATTCCGCTGTCTGGCTCACCCCTCATTTTCTTTAGTCAGGGAGGCACTGCTTTATTTTTTACACTGGCGGAAATCGGTATGATTATAAACGTCTCTAAACATAAAAAAATATCATGAAAATATTATTAACCGGTGGGGGATCAGGCGGGCACTTTTATCCGCTCATAGCGGTAGCGGAGGCAATCAATGAGCTGACCAAAAAGGAAAACTTGGTCTTTGCCGAGATATATTTTATGTCTGACAGTTCATATGATGCTGAAGCCTTGATAGAAAATGATATTACTTTTATACCGATTCCGGCTGGTAAAATCAGACGTTATGCTTCCATTGCTAACTTTTTTGATATCTTTAGAACCGCTTTTGGAGTCATTATAGCTCTTAGAAAAGTTTTTAAAATATACCCCGATGTGATTTTTAGTAAGGGGGCCTATGCCAGCTTCCCGGTACTTATGGCGGCCAGGATCTTGCGTATCCCGGTAATTATCCATGAGTCTGATAGCGTGCCCGGTAAAACCAATCTCTGGGCTGGCAAGTTTGCCAGGAGGATCGCTGTATCCTACCCAGACAGCGCTAAGTATTTTGCCAATGAATCCAAAGTGGCTTTTACTGGTAACCCCCTAAGAAAAGCAGTTTTAAATATTAACAAAAGTGGAGCTCATGAATATTTAGGTCTAGAAAAAAATCTACCAACCATTCTAATTATTGGTGGATCATTGGGTGCTAAAATTATTAATGACCGCATTTTGGAAGCCATATCTAAATTAGTAGAAAAATATCAGGTAATACACCAAACAGGCAAAAACAATGTTAAGGAAGTTTCTCAAACCTCAGATATTATTTTGACTGGTAATCCAAATAAGAGTCGGTATCGAATTTATGATTACTTAAATGATATGACCCTAACCATGGCCGCCGGTGCCGCTGATCTTATTATCAGCCGAGCTGGTTCTACTATCTTTGAAATTGCCTGTTGGGGTATTCCCAGTATCGTTATTCCTATTACCGAGTCAAACGGTGATCATCAACGGATAAATGCCTATGCTTATGCTAGGAGTGGGGCCGCTTCAGTAGTAGAAGAGGCGAATCTAACTACCAATGTTTTAATTGGGGAAATTGATCGGATTCTTCTTGATAAAAATCTACAAGCCAGGATGTCTACCGCCGCAAAGGGCTTTACCCACCCAGATGCTGCCAGTAAAATCGCTCAAGAAATAATTAATATTGCTTTAACCCACGAGGAATAAGATGTCAGAGAACACAAAGAAAATCATAACCAGATTTGCCCCAAGCCCTACCGGTCTTTTTCATGTGGGTAGTGCTAGAGTCGCTCTGTTTAATTATTTGTTTACGAAGCAAAACAATGGTGAGTTTCTGCTTCGGATTGAGGACACAGATGAAGCACGCAGTAAACCGGAATGGACGGAGATGATTTATGAGTCATTAAAGTGGTTAGGAATTGAATACAAAAAGTCGTTTATTCAATCAGAAAGAACAGAAGTATATAAAAAGTATTTAGAGAAATTGATTTCCGAAGATAAGGCATACCTTTCAAAAGAGGAAGTAAAGGAGGAGGGTCAGAGGGCGGAGGTTATCCGGTTTAGAAATCCAAATAAGAAAGTAAAATTTGTGGACTTAATACGCGGTGAAATAGAGTTTGACACCACTGAACTCAAGGATTTTGTTATTGCTAAAAGTTTAACTGAACCCATTTTTCATCTGACTAACGTAATTGATGATTTTGAATCTGGTGTCACTCATGCCATTCGGGGTGAAGATCATATTTCCAATACCCCTAGGCAGATATTGATTTTTGAGGCCATTGGCGGTCAAGCTCCTATTTATGCCCATCTGCCGCTTATTTTATCAGAGACAAGGGAAAAGCTGTCTAAGAGAAAACACGGCGAATTGGTATCCGTTGCTTACTATCAGAAGGAAGGTTATTTGCCTGAAGCTTTCATAAACTTTATTGCCTTTTTGGGCTGGAATCCGGGTACGGATGAGGAAGTTTTATCCATGTCACAACTGATAGAGAAATTTGATATTTTAAAAGTTCAGAAATCTGGGGCTATCTTTAATAAGGAAAAACTATTGTGGTTTAATAAAGAATATATCAAACGGATGAAGAAGGAAGATATCGAACACAAAGTTTTTAGAATATTATAAAAAAAATATACGGTTGATAAAAGTCTATTG
>CAZOJH010000074.1:0-2925 GCA_964580125.1 uncultured Candidatus Saccharibacteria bacterium
CCATCTTCCACTGCGCTTGTAGCCTCAGCCATAGACAGCCAGATCGGCTCAAGAGGCTTCTCGGCTACAATCACGTTGATTTCATTTTTAGAGGCTAGACATTTTTCCGCTACGAGCACCGCCTCATTAGCATCTGCCGGAAAATAGACATTAATAAAATCATGGGTCTTTTGTAACATCCCATCCATAAAGCTAGGATTTTGATGCGAGAAGCCATTATGCTCTTGGCGCCAACCAGTGGAGGTCAAAATGTAATTAAAGGAAGGCACATCACCCCGCCACTCGGTCTTCCTGGCCACTTTCAAAAACTTACTGTATTGATCCGCCATACTAGAAACAATCGGGATGAAAGCTTCATAAGAAGCAAAGAAGGCAAAACGCCCGGTCAAAATATATCCCTGCGCCATACCCTGGAGGGACTGCTCGGAGAGCATCTCAATAATCCGGCCGTCCCGAGACATATCTTTATCCCATTCTTCCAGTTTGCCCACAAAACTCCTGGTGGTCTCTTTAAACATATCTTGTAAGCGGTTAGAATAAGTTTCATCCGGTGAAAACAAACGGAAATTCCTCTGACTCTGATTTAATTTCACCACTTCTGCCAAATACAGACCGATATTTTTCATCGCCCCGGTCGGCACCGTACCCGCCTCGGTTATCTTGGTCTCAAAGTTTTCCACACTTGGCAAAATCAAATCTCGACTGGTGTCCCCCTTTTTAATACCAAAGGCTTTCTGATTATCACCCATCCGGAAACCCTCCTTAGGCACTAAATCTAATATGTCTTTAGCAAAGCCAGACTGCGGATCAAATAGTTCTTCAAATTTATATGAACGTAACCACTTCTCCACCATTTTCAACTGACTCTTATCCGTCTTGGTCTCCTTGCCTACCACCTGATGAGACAGAGCATTACCTTCTATCTTGTCCCCACTACCCTCGATCTTTGGCCCCACTAAATATTTTGGCCCAGTCCAGCCCTTGGGCGTCTTCAGCACAATCATCGGGAAGCGGAAATAGTCATCGAGTTTGCGGTTTGGATTCTCCCTAGCCTCCTTTTGGATTTTTCTAATGGACGCGTAAGCGGTATCCAAGGCCTCCACCATCTTTTCATACACCCTATCACCCTTGCCCTCCACAATAATTGGCTCATAACCATAGCCTTTAAATAAAGACTTCAGATCCGCGTTCTTCATCCGACCAAAAATAGTCGGACCGGAAATTTTATAGCCATTCAAATGTAAAATCGGTAACACCGCACCGTTTTTAGCGGGATCAATAAATTTAGACAAATGCCAGGCGGTGGCTAGTGCCCCAGTCTCCGCTTCACCGTCACCTACCAGACATGAGACAATCAAATCCGGATTATCGAGCACTGCCCCATAAGAAGTAGACAAAGAGTAACCGAGCTCCCCACCTTCCAGGATAACTCCCGGGGTCATGGGGCTACTATGGCTGGGGAAGCCATACGGCCAGCTAAAGTTTTTAGTAATATATGAAATTCCTTCAGCATCAAGTTTGGCTTCACGATAATATTTACCGAGTGTCCCCTCTAAAAATACATTGGACTGGATAGCGGGAAAACCGTGACCAGGACCGAGGACAAACATCATATTAGCCTCCGTTTTAATAATCAAATTATTCAAACATGCATAGACAAAGTTGATCCCCGGGCATGTCCCCCAGTGACCAAGCAGACGTGATTTGATATCATCAAAAACTAATTTGTCTTTTAATAAAAAATTATTTTGTAAATAGATCTGACCGACTGATAAATAGTTTGTGGCGCGCACAAACTTCTTGATTTTTTCAATTTCATTATTCATAGATACAATTATATCATAATATGCTATAATTATGGAATGCTAAAAGAAACAACCCCAAACGTACAAAAGAACATAGAAAAGGTCACCGGTTTACACAATGAGATTTTTGGTGACTTTATTAATCTCCGCGGTGACGTATCAAAGATCAAAGGTAATGTCAGTATTCATAAAATCACGGGTGATGCCTCAAATGTCATTGGCCTCATTGACCATGTCTCTGGTGATATCACAAATATTACT
Source organism: uncultured Candidatus Saccharibacteria bacterium (assembly GCA_964580125.1). GTDB lineage: Bacteria > Patescibacteriota > Minisyncoccia > Phycocordibacterales > GWA1-40-21 > CAIJXO01. The sequence continues at coordinate 2,067 of CAZOJH010000074.1, forward strand.
GGTGATGTGAGTGATATTGTCGGCGATACGACGCATATTAAAGGCTTTATCTCCCCCTTGAAAGGTGATCTAAGCGGTGTTATCGGTGATGTCTCAAATATTTCTGGTGATGTGACTAATATCCGTGGTGACGTCAGTAAAATATCTGGTGATGTTTCAAAAATCATTGGTAATGTGAGTGATCTCTCGGGCGATGTCAGCCGACTCCAGGGTAATATCACCGATCTCAAAGGCTATGTCAGTAACATCTCCGGTTTTGTGACTAATGTCAAAGGTGATGTGTCAAACATTTTTGGTGATGTCACCGGTTTAGAAGGTAACGCCACCGGACTCCAAGGTGACGTCCGCGAACTACTAGGGAAGAAATAGAACCCCTCCCAACCCTCCCCTTGTCAGGGAAGGGACTTTCCTGTTTCCCCCTGACAAGGGGGATTAAAGGGGGTTAATGAAATAAAAGAACCCCTTTGATTCTCCAAGTTACCTTATAACGAGGAATGTTCTCAACCATCTTCATCTGTTCCTCTCCGCACCGAGAGCACGTCCTCGTACCCGGTCTCTGTTTTTTCAACCATTTGTGACCAAGGCACCGACACCATAAAGCACTGAAGGCTTTCATCACTGCCGTCCTTTCGTTGTTTCCGACCTAGTACACAAAACAAGGTACAAATCTATTTATAAGTATATACCCCTTTCGACTTAAACAATCCCTTCCTTTTTTCTGAAATCTATGCTTTAATAGATACTCACTTATGCGCTTCGGCGCTTTTTGATTAATTAAGAAAATACGAAATATGGAAATACGAAATATCGCTATCATCGCTCACGTGGACCACGGCAAGACTACCTTGACGGATGCTTT
>CAZOJH010000075.1:0-2901 GCA_964580125.1 uncultured Candidatus Saccharibacteria bacterium
TTTGGCAAATTCGTTTAACAAGATGTCTGCGGATCTCGAAGATATATATAAAAATTTGGAGAAAAAGGTGGCAGAAAGAACCGTGGAATTAGAAAAATCAAGACAGGAGTTTAGTTTAGCTCTGGAAAAGTCAGAGAAGACAAACCGGCTGATGGTGGGTCGGGAGCTTGAGATGATCCGATTAAAGAAGGAATTAGCGGATCTTAAAAGTATAAAATAAATGGATTTTCAAGAGAAAAAACATTACGATTTGATTCTAGACGCCTGCCGGATAGCCATGGTCGGTGGTTGGGAATTTGATACTAAGACCATGAAGCAGGTCTGGACGGACGAAGTCTATGTGATTCACGAGGTAGACAAAAATCAGTTTGACCCGGACGTTAGTAAAGGAGTTAGTTTTTATTCAGCCAAGTCCAAGCCGATTATTGAAAAGGCGGTCGGGGAGGCGGTACAGCTCGGTAAACCGTTTGATCTAGAGCTTGATATTCTTACCGCCAAGGGGAATCGTAAAATAGTCCGAGCTATCGGTCAGGCCGAAGTGCTGGATGGTGTGACCCGGAGAGTGTACGGTCCTTTCCAGGATATTACTAAAAATAAGGAGATAGAAGACAAATTACGAGAAAAGGTGGCGGAGCTTGAAAAGCTAAACCGACTCATGGTCGGCCGTGAGTTGGAAATGATAAAAATGAAAGAAGAGATTGCTAATTTTAATAAAAGCAAAAGATGAGAATCCGAACCAAAATCAGCACCAGTTTTATAGTTACATTTATTGTTGCGATTTCTTTTGTGGCGGCTTTTGTAGGTATTTATAGTACTAATATTATTAGAAATAATATTTATTCCTATCTCTACTCAAGTAACAAGTCTAGAGCCGAACATATTCGAACTTTTATCCATGATCAAAAAGTTACCGCCCAGATTTTGGCGGCCACTTCTGTTTATTTAGATTTTCTAAAGGAGCCAGTTTCCAGTAAACAGTATCCGGTTATCAAGGAAAAGATCCACGCTCGTTTTATTCGGACTAAAGCAGTAGACCCGCGGATTTTGGGGGTTGATATCATCGGTCTTGATGGAAAGATATTAGCCTCTTCTGATTTGGCTAAAGAAGGAGCAGATGAGTCCAGGGATGAATATTTTATTGAAGGTAAGAAAGCCACCTTTATAAAAGATGTTTATTTTCAAGATAACAAGGATTTGACTTATGTCATTTCTACACCGATAAAAGATACTAATGGAGTTTTACTTGGTGTCTCGATCCTCCGATATAATCCAGAGCCATTTTATTCTGCGATTAATGACAGCGTGGGCCTAGGAAAAACAGAAGAAAACTTTTTAATAAATAAGGATAAGTTTTTTATCACCCCTTCTGCCTTTTTGGGCACGGAGGCGATTTTAAAGCAAAAGGTAGAAACAGAAAATTCTGCAGACTGTTATGAACCAAATAAGTTGGATTATATAACCAAAAATGGTTATGACGGTTTAGTTGATAAGTTTGGTTCTCAAATAGTAGAGAATCTTGATTATCGAGGAATATTAGTAATGGCTACTAACTCTTATATCCCAGAAACCGGTTGGTGTTTGATTACCAAAGTGGATTCAGCCGAGATGATGACCTTTAGGACCACTATGACTATTTATAATTTCTTGATTTTAATTGGTGCTATCATCATATTTTCCTTGATTGGTTACTGGATTTCTCGAAAAATCACTAAACCTCTAAAAAATATTCAAAAAGCAACGGAGAATATAAATATGGGTGATTATTCTGTTCATGTTAATATTGAGTCTCAGGATGAGATTGGTGACTTGGCTAAATCTTTTAATCGTATGTCCACCGAAGTGCAGCAATCAAGGGCAAGTATTGAGAAGAAGGTAGAAGAGCAAACTCGTGAGCTCAGAGACAAGGCAGCGGAGTCTAATAATCAGCGAATTGCCATTTTAAATGTTTTGGAAGATGTTGAAATAGGTAAGAAGAAAGTAGAAAGTTTGGTCCAGGACCTAGAGAAATTTAAACTGGCATTGGACAATGCTTCGGATCAAGTGGTAATAACAGACCCCGAGGGGATAGTACTTTATGGTAATCAAGCTATTGAGACAATTACTGGTTACAAGGTAGAAGAGGCGATAGGTAGAAAGGCGGGTTCACTATGGCGTATACCAATGCCTACTATATATTACGAAAATATGTGGAATATTATTAAAAATAAAAAAAGAACTTTTGTTGGTGAAATTCAAAATAGAAGAAAGAGCGGTTCGCTTTATACCGCTAATATTAGTATTTCACCAGTCTTAAATAATGATGGTCAGGTGGTGTATTTTGTAGGGATTGAGCATGATATTACTAAAGAAAAAGCTGTAGACAAAGCCAAAACGGAATTCGTCTCTTTGGCCTCACATCAGTTACGTACTCCTCTTTCTTCCATAAACTGGTATACCGAGATGCTTTTAAATGGCGATGCTGGTAATATTAACGACAATCAAAAGAAATATCTAAATGAGGTTTATGCTGGTAGCCAGCGGATGGTGGAGCTGGTGAATTCCTTACTCAATGTTTCTCGTTTGGATCTAGGCACTTTTGTGATCAATCCGGTGATGATTGAAATACCCATTGTGGTAAAAAGTTTATTGGAAGAACTGAAGTCCCAGATTAATGACAAAAAATTGACTATTGAGGAAAGTTATTCAGAAAATTTAATACCCTTTTTTGCTGATCAGAGTTTGTTACGGATGATTCTACAAAATCTATTATCTAATGCCGTAAAGTATACCTTGGTAGGTGGAAGAGTTCGGGTAGAAGTAAATATTAAGGACAACAATTTTGTTATGAAGGTGGCTGATTCAGGTATCGGTATCCCTAAAGGTCAGCAGGATAAAGTCTTTTTGAAGCTTTTTCGGGCGGAT
>CAZOJH010000076.1:0-2501 GCA_964580125.1 uncultured Candidatus Saccharibacteria bacterium
ACATCGGGGTCTTGTCTTAGGGTAGTTCTAAGACCGGTCGCAAAAGTATAACCAATATCCGCAAAGACCTGGGATTGTGATACACCGTCAATATTATACTCAATAGGGTCCTCAAGTGACAGGACGTTTAGCCCCTCTTTATCTATCTCCTCAAGCATAGAGTACATGGTGGTAGTCTTACCAGAGCCAGTTGGTCCAGAAATCAAAATCATGCCATATGGTCTCTTAATAGCATCACGAATATATGCCAAATTTGTTTCTGACAAGCCGATTTTATCTAGAGTCTGAACACCTTTTTCCTGATCCAAGATTCTCATCACCACTTTCTCACCGTGGTAAGTAGGAAAAGTAGAAACACGAAAGTCTATCTTTCGTCCGTCTATCTTGGCGGAAAAACGACCGTCTTGAGGCTTTCTCTTCTCGTCTAATTTCATATTTGAAAGAATCTTTATTCGAGCAACCACGGCGGAGTGAACGGCGACCGGTAAAAGAATACTGGTATTTAGCACTCCATCCACTCGGTATCTTACTCTAATTTTTTCCTTCATGTGCTCAATATGGATGTCCGAAGCATTACCTTCAGTGGCATAACGAAGGATAGTAGAGACAATCTTAGTCACTGGAGCATCCTCTACTATCTTTGTCTCAAAGGGATCCTCACTAAAAGCGCCAGATCCAATCTCTACGTTTTGGACTTCATCAGATAATTCTGTCTCAAGCTCATTTAAGGCTTGGGTCACCTCCCCAGATAGACCTTTATAGTCATCAATCACCTTCTGAAAATCAGACATAGTAATCAGATAAAGCTTAAAAGGCATCTGGAGCTTGCTGGCAATAAAGTTTAGCGCGTCTCGAGCTTCAATATTTTCCGGGTCCACAATTCCCACTTCTAGTAGTCCATCTTTTACACCGATTGGGACAAAACTATAATGAAGGGCAGAGTCCTCAGAAATATTTTTCAGAATAGAAAAAGGAATTTGCTGGCCCTCTAGGTTTCTGGTTGGAATACTATAATACTCACCCTTAGAATCCAAAATAGCGTCTTCATTGACGCCACGCTTTACTAAAATCTGTTCGACAGAAACTCCAGCGGAGAGAGCTTCATTTTTAATCTGACCAATGTCGCCTTTTTTTATTACCTCTTTTTGAGCTAATATGTCTAATATACTCATATAAAATTTAATTGCAAAAATTATCTACCGATCGGCAAAAAGGGATTTGGACGGCCAATAGTTTGAGGTTCAATTGGCCTTTCAAAGTTGACCAGGCTGTTGAATACCTCATTAGAAAAAATCGACTCATCTAGCTTAACTTTCTCTAGCCGGCTAAGCGAGGTAAGTATTATTTGACCATCAGCAAGTTGAGAAGTGGCTGCCTTTTCAGCAACTAGGGCGGTACCAGCCGGGTCAGGACTAACAAAATACATCTTATAACCGATAAATGAAATTACAATTATGATGAGAATAATTATTATTTGTTTAGTTTTTTGATTCATATTAATAATATTATTTTAACCAATAAGTTTTTAGACCAATCGTAAAATCATATATCCCGGTGTCATTACCGACAACAGACAAGTCCGTAATCTCTACTAAACGCAAGCTCTTTTCAAGATCGTTCAGAAAATTCTGAAAGTTGTCATAAGAAGAACTGACAGAGAAAGAGAGACCAACTGTACCGTATTTACTATTATCCTGGCCTAATTTATTGGGATCAATCTTTGCGGCGGTGTCTAGCTTGATATTTTTCAAAGTCAAACTATGAGTCTGCGCAATCTGATTCATATCAATCACTAGTTTTATATTATCAATATTGTCTGGTAGAAGCTTTTCTAGTTTTGCCACACTCTCTAAATCCATCGCACTACTCTTAGCCGTCAATGATGCCCGCATATCTCTAATCTTGGTGGCGTTTTCTAGTGCGGCCTTATACTTGCCATCTTCCTCTTGTAGACTTAAGATACTGCGCTTGCCGTTACTTAGATTTTCTCCACGATAAGTTGGATCGATATAGGCAAAAAAGGTTCCAATGGAGATAATTATTAAAATGATGGGTGTTATAAGATTCATATTTTTATTTTATGGGGTTGTAGAGGAGGCAGTACTATCAGCCGGAACGTCGGCAGGAGCCCCCAAAATGTTTTTGTAAGACACAAGATCTGGATTCACTGAATCAGTAAAGTTAAAGGAAATATTTCCGTCAGCGAGTGGGCTAAAATCAGAGACTACTGGAGTGGAAATAAGCTTTCGGAGTTTATCTGTCCCCAGGGCATCAGACTGTCTTGATAGAGCGTCATAGTTAGTGGCAATACCAGAAAGATCTATTTTAATTTTATTGTCTCCGGCAAAAGAAAACTTTAACGTTTTTAAGCGTATGTTTCTTAAAACATTTCTTTCGAGCATTATGAATATCGGGGAAACAGCCAAGTGGCGGTCAAGTAGGGCTTGAGATTCTACCATTCTATCATCTAGCCTGATCAGATCATCTATTGTTCCATCAAC
>CAZOJH010000076.1:2511-2785 GCA_964580125.1 uncultured Candidatus Saccharibacteria bacterium
CTCGAGCAACAGCCAGGTCTTTGATATCCTTTTCCATCGTGGTAATGAGTGATTCCCGCCAGAGCCAGACACCGCCAGCCATAGCAATAGCTATAATAAAAACGATAACTGAAAGGAGAAAAAATAGGCTTACACCAGAGCCACCTACCCTGCTCTCAACAACAGGTTTCTTCGGTATAAAAGATGTTTGCATTTTTACTTCCATATTCTTTGACTATTATAATATTTATTTAAAATAAATGCTATCAAATTATACCCGGACTTAATTTTACTT
>CAZOJH010000077.1:0-2765 GCA_964580125.1 uncultured Candidatus Saccharibacteria bacterium
CGCTGTTTGCCGGGTCTTTTTCTGCCAAGGCTTTTGCGATCGTATCAACCATGATCTGATCATTAGCCAGATCTACCCAAATATGGGGATCTTTTCCCCCATGATGGTGATGGCCATGCTCATCACCTTCCTCGTGATGCTCTCCGTCATGATCTTCAGCACCTTCTTCATCATGTTCCGCCGCATCCATCAATGTTATACCGAGGCTTGCGTCAACGACAAAGAGTTTTTTATTGGATACGCCCTTAAGCAGATCCTCAACCCATGGCTCCATATATTTCCCGGTATAAATAAAGACGTCGGCTTTATTGATCCTGACGACATCCTGCGGCTTAGGCTCGAATGTATGTGATTCAACGCCCGGCGGCAAAAGCAAAGAAACATTGATCTTGTCTTTGCCGATCTGTTTGGCGAAATCATACGTAGGGAATAGCGTCGTGACAATCTCCAACTTGCCCTTACTCTCTTGCGCATACCCAAGAGTCACCCCGAGAAAAATAACAAATAGTAATGCGAGAACTTTTCTAAGCATATTTTGTCTCCTTTTAAATTAAAAATCAACCTGCGCCCTCATCCCGCCTATAAAAATTCCATTTGCATCATCCGCAACATCCCTGCCAAACGGATTCCAAATATACTGAAAATCCGGACTAACTGATAAATGGTCGTTAATGTGGATATTGTAATACGCCTCCAAATGGCCTTCAGGTTTTGCCTTTGGGTCTGTGATTTGAGTCGTGTATTTTTTATAATCCTTTGAAGGGATAGCCTGGCCGACTGCAAACGCCAGAACATCCTTTTCTCTTCCCCAAGGTTTTCCTTCTACCTGGAAACCAGTGCTCCAGGAATGGGCCAATGAATAATTTAACTCTCCTGTTGCCATAATATCCGGGTTGTATACTTTTTGATTCTGCCAGCCGTAGCGGACAAAGAACGTAGTGATATCATTGGCTTTCTGATCAAAGCTTAAACCAAAGCCATAATTGGCCTCTTTGGTCTTTTCAGTATCCGCCCATTTGGTATGATACACATTATTATTCCAGCCGTAGAAACGGTAATTGCCAGGCAACGCTAAGAAATTGGTCTTAAAATGTACCTGCCCGATATTAAAGAGGTTGTCACCGACTTTCTCCCAATCACTATTGCCATCAAATACACCATATCCTAATTCTAACCATTCAACCGGCATATATGCTAAGCGTACACCTGCGGTATTGTCCGGGAATTCTATGGTCGGTGAGTTACGGAAAATCCTGCCTAAGAATTGAGTTGTTTCGTCGTTAGCAACTTCGTTTTGATCAAAATAGGCGGTAGGATCAAGCTTACCGAAAGTTAAAGCAACTTTATCTTTGAATAAAGCCTGCTCATACCAAAATTCAGTTAAACGCACATTATTATCATTATCGGCATCACGATTGACGTTTGAGTAAAGAGTTAAATCGTCCTCTAAGCCTGCCCCCTGACCAGCTTCCAGATGCAAGAATGCCTTTCCTGCTATCTCCTTAAACTCTTTAGCAAGAGTTACGTCTGCTGAATAAGAAGCATCTGTGCGGCCCTCTTTCTTAGTTACATCAGCAGTCGCATTATTTGTATTATTCGTACCCTGAACGATCATGGTGCCGCCTGCGCCGAGCTCTAGGCCTTCCATAAGCTGCATAGGTTCTCCCGGGACGCGGTGAAGGTTTTCTTCGAATTGTGACAATTTCGATTCGTATTCGGTAATCTTAGCCTGCTGGGTAGCTGATTCAACACGTTGTTTAGCGATATAAGAATCTTGGTCAGCGACTTTTTGCTCCAAAGCTTCTATACGAGTCTGCATTTTACGAAGCGCTTCCTGAACATCCGCATCCGAAGCAAATGAAGTTGCCGTTATAAGAAACAGAAAAACTGATAAAATGCCTATAACTTTTAGTGCCTTCATCTTCCCTCCTTTTAAGTAGAAGTTATTTCTGTTTAGAAGTTAAAAAAATTTACCCTTTAGAACAGCCGGCGCATACCCCGTTGACCTGCATAAAATGGCTTACCACTTTATACCCCTTGATCTTCTTAATCTCATTAATTGCACAGTCCTTGATCTCATCAACTTTTCCGCATTTAACACAGGTAATATGATGGTGATGATGATCACCGTGAACGGCTGAACAGAGCCCGTAATGCTTCTTGCGGTCAAACTGCTGAATCCTCGTCAATATCCCGCATTCAACCAGGCTTTCAAGATTGCGATACACACTGGGAAGACCACACCGATCAAACTGCTTCTTAAGCTTCTCCCACACCTCTTCCGGCGTCAGATGCGCCTTCCCATCAACAAAAAGCTCAATGATCGCCTGCCTGCGCGGCGTGAGTTTAAATCCGCCTGCTTTTAGCTTTTCTAAAAACTGATCCACATCCCTCTCCTTAAATAGAAACTATTTCTATTTATTTTACAGAAAAAATATAACTTGTCAATGTATATTCATTATAAAGGGTGACTCCCGTGAGGACGCCCAAAAATATGGCGCAGCAGAAAGACTCTCTGTATACAGGTAAGGCAAAATATATCTATAGCTAATATTTCTATCTTTCCCAAGGATACGGCCTTACACCTATAGTCCAAATCATAGGACTTTGGTCTATGTCTTGGCAAAGTTTTACTGCCATCTGCAAAGCATCTAGCCCATCATCATGATTTCCCTTAGGAAAATACTTCATCTGATCTAAAAGCGTCTGGTGTTTTTTTGAGAATTGTATTGAGTGACATAGTCGTGTTCTTGCTTGCTTAGGAT
>CAZOJH010000078.1:0-2734 GCA_964580125.1 uncultured Candidatus Saccharibacteria bacterium
GGAATCGGCAGAGGTAAAAAGGCGACCATAGCTTATGGCAGTAATTAAATTGGTACCGTCACTATCAGAAGCAAAGGCAGAATAATCTGAAGCGTTAGCAGGATCAATTGGCTGCTCAGTCCAGTTAATATCAACTGCTAAAACCGGTTGAATCAATAAAAGAGAGAGAGCCAAAGAAAAAAACAAAACTCCTACCTGACTTATATTATTTTTCATGATGTTTAAAACATTCTATTAAATTACTAATAAATTTTACAGCGATTTTAATCACTGATTTTTATACCAGTTAAGTATAACATATATATATATATATATATTGTGTACAATTTAAAACCGAGTTTTGTCTGTGCAAAACTCGGTTTTAACTAACGGAGATTTATTCTCCTACTTAACTGGAGTAGAGACGCTTATAATATCTGAACTAGCAGTAATAGTCCCTTTCTTATTCTTAGCATCAACCTTAAATTGATAAATTGTTTTTGGTTTAAGTTTTTTAAATACATAATTATCTTTCTTGATCCAGCCAGAATCAGTGTCGTCAGTAATATTTTTCACATTAAATAAGATTAGCCCAGAATCAGGACTGGCGGTCCACGAAAGAGAGACCTTCTTTGCATCATCTGCAACTCCTATTAAGTTAATTGCCGCGGCCTTTTTCAAGGTAGTAAATACCTTGTCTGTAGAATATGAAGTGCCATATGAGTTTGTAGCAAAAGCTCTGAAGTGATAAGTCGTACTTGGAAGAAGCCCGGTGGCTGACAAATTGAATGGACCTTTTGAAAAATCACCGTTTTCTGCTAAGGTAGAGCCATAATCGGTAGTGATGCCATATTCAAAGCCTCTGACAGAACTACTTTGTCCACCCGTAGCCACAATGGAGCCGTTAAGAATGGCTTCGTTACTAGTAACTGAAGTAGCATCCAAAATACTGACAGTTGGTGAGGTTACGGTATAAGGACTGTTACTGACACAACGCACCACCAGACCGTAAGTTTTTTCCTCATAACCTCTATATAATCCGGTTTCAGTATTCCTAAATAACCTGACCCAAGCATAATTATTGTCGTACTGGCTTGAAGACCACATAAAAGCCCCGTTTGTTATACCTTCAAAATAGGCAGTAAAATGGTTCCAATATCCGGCCGGGAGAAATTCAAAACCCGATGATCCGCCAGTTTGAAGCTTAGCGCTTTCATCAGTTCCAAACCAATTCCACTTGGTAGTAATATCATAAGGAAAATCGATGGCACAAGTATCAGAAGTACAAACTGCTCTTTCTAAAGCCGTGAGTTCATAATGTGATGGAATATGCCAACCAACCGGACAAATACCTTGGACCGGAGAGCTACAGGCGGGCTGATTTTCATCAACACCGTTACAAGCCGGTGAATAATTCATTGCTTCATCCCATTGATAAAGTCCTCCGTACTTATCACAATTTGCTTGAATACTAGAATAACAATATTTTTCCTTTATACCGTTATTTGACTGGTGAATAGTTTTATCAATCAGCATATCACCGACATTTAAATTCTGTGAGAACCAGCACTGAGTTCCTATTTGAACGGTCGTATAATTCTGACCACCATAGCTAACCACTTCATCACAGGTGGGTGAAGCCTGAGTATCTTTATATGAGACAAAAAAAGCTACCGAAATCACCAACAACGAGAAAAAAATCTTTTTCATTTCTTTGTTAAACTAATTAATTCTAATAACTCTTTCCTTAAGAAGAGCTTCTGACTAGATAATTAATATCATATTCATAATATTAATACAAACAAACAAATTAAAACGAAACAAAAATTAATACATCGTCAATCACTTGCATTTATATATCAGAGTTGTATTATTACATATGTAGAGATTGTGGCGCTTACCAACCGCCAGCCCAATACTTAGGGGGACCAAAGTGGCTAATCTATAAAAAGAGACCAAAGTCAGGTGGAACCGCGAACTAGACTCGCCCCGACAAAAAGTGAAAGTATTCATTTTTTGTCGGGGCGATTTTATTTTTTTATTAATTAACCTTGAAAGTAAGAAACATTAAAATTTTTTGAGTCTGGTTTTGACCCGGCCTTACAGCTAATCAAGGCCGGAAAAAGACGCAAGGATCAAAAAATTTGAATAGTTTTTACTTTCGAGAAACAAACATATGGAAAAAGAAAATATATCTAAAATCAGACACTCACTCTCCCACCTAATGACAATGGCGGTTCTTGAAATCTACCCCACAGCCAAACTCGGAGTTGGGCCAGTTATCGAAAATGGTTTTTACCAAGATTATGATTTACCAGAAAAGATTTCTGATCAATCATTACAGAGACTGGAACAAAGAATGAAAGAATTGATAAAAGAAAAGATTGATTTTAAGCAACGAGAAGTAAGCTTTGAGGAAGCACTTAAAATGTACCGGGAAGACCCTTATAAAACAGAGCTAATAAATGATTTAAAAACAGCCGGTGAAAAGAATGTTTCCTTTTATGATTCTGGAAATTTTAGTAACCTCTGCGCCGGCCCTCATGTCTCAAACACCAAAGAAATTCCTAAAGATGCTTTTAAGCTCGAGCGAATCGCCGGAGCTTACTGGCGGGGAGATGAAAAAAATAAAATGCTCACTCGTATTTACGGCCTGGCCTTTGAGTCAAAGGCTGATCTGGAAGCATATATAAAAAAGATAGAAGAAGCTAAAGCTCGAGATCACAAGAAACTTGGTAAAGAAATGGGGCTCTTT
>CAZOJH010000079.1:0-900 GCA_964580125.1 uncultured Candidatus Saccharibacteria bacterium
ATATTCTAGGGTATCTTCATCTGGTGCGCTGCTCAGCTCTTTATTTATGTAGTTATTAATTTCCAGGTATTTTTCTTTTGCTTGCAGATATTTTTTTTGCAGATTAATGGTTCGGTTTTTTAATTCAATAATGACCAGATTATATTCAACCAGGTTTGTTTTTAGCTTTTGACAAAGGGTGCTAAGCTCCAGGCCGCTTAAGCGTAATGATAGTTTATTTAAAGCTTTTAAGGCATGCATGCTTTTGTCCATAATTTGGCTTAGCGTGCTTAGATTTTTTTGTAATAAGTCGATAAACTCTTCGATATTAGCGATATTTTCCGCACTATTAAGCAGAAACTTATGTTTCAAGGATTCATTTACCAAAACCAGGTTGCTAATTTTATCGATTTCTACAGGTAAATTCGTATTTAAGGAGACTTCCATATTAACGAAGGATTTTTTTTCAGGTTTTAAAGGTAGTATCTTTTTCATGTAATAATTTATCCTAGTAAATAATTTTGAGATAGTAAGGCTAGTATTTATCGATTAGAAAGTATAAAAATTTCAGAGAAGTAAGTCTTGAGGAATTATTGACATCTGTTTTATTTCTAGTTATGCTGCTTACGCTTTCAAAATTTGGAGGGATGGCGGAGTGGTCAATCGCAGCAGACTGTAAATCTGCCGAGCTCAGCTCTACGTTGGTTCAAATCCAGCTCCCTCCACCAACTTTTTAAGCTTCTACTTTTACCGCTTCATAAATTCTATTACACAATTCCGTCACGCCATAACCCGTAACCGCAGAAATAGGTAATACAGTAATTTTTTGTGCTGCGAATTTTTTTGTAAATTCTGCAAGCGTTGAGGGCTCTACTAAGTCCGCTTTATTTAAAACAATTAGTTGTGGTTTTTGTTCCAATC
>CAZOJH010000079.1:910-2733 GCA_964580125.1 uncultured Candidatus Saccharibacteria bacterium
GGTTAGGCATTGCTCAAAATCATCGGGAATTAATTCAATTAAATGCACCAAGATTTTGGTTCTAGCCACATGGCGTAAAAAATCATGGCCTAAACCAGCACCATCTGCCGCGCCTTCAATTAGCCCAGGAATATCCGCGAAAATAATTTCCTTATCATCATATTTAAGCACGCCCAGGTTTGGATACAGTGTCGTAAATGGATAATTAGCAATTTTGGGGTTTGCCTTGGTAATTTGTTTTAGCAGGCTAGATTTTCCCGCATTTGGTAGGCCAATCAAGCCAACTTCTGCAATCAAGCGTAATTCCAGGGTGATACTTAGCTCTGCGCCAGGCAGCCCTTTTTGGGCATAACGCGGCACTTTATTTACCGCCGTGGCAAAGTGTTGATTTCCTCTACCGCCTTTACCGCCATGCGCAATAATAAAGGGCTCATAGTCCACCAGGTCAACAATTAGGTTATTATTATCATCCATAACCATAGTGCCTTTGGGAACCTTAATAATTTTGTCTTCGCCCTTTTTACCAGATTGGTTACGGCCTTTGCCAGCATCGCCATTTTTAGCATTATAAATACGGCTTAAGCGCAAATCTAACAAAGTTTGGATGCTGTCATCTGGCTGCAAAATCACGCTGCCGCCTTGTCCGCCATCTCCACCATCTGGGCCGCCTTTAGGTACATAAATTTCTCGCCTAAAACTTACTGCCCCAGCACCACCATGCCCGGCAACAACCGAGATTTCTACTTTATCTACAAATTTTTTAAAGCTAGTCATTGTTTTTCCTTAAAAAAAAAGAAGCCGGTCAGGCTTCTTTTTTAGTGATACATTAAAATTTTTCGTTTTAGACAGCTGCTGGAACAACAGGATAAACAGAAATGCATTGTTTGTGTTTTTTTATGAATTCAAATTTCACTACGCCTTCTATTTTTGCGAAAAGTGTAAAATCTTTACCTACACCAACATTTGCACCTGCTAAAAATTGCGTGCCTCTTTGTCTTGCTAAAATATTTCCCGCTAAAACAAGCTGATCTCCGTAACGTTTAATGCCTAAGCGTTGCGAGTTACTGTCGCGGCCGTTTCTGGAACTTCCTTTACCTTTTTTATGTGCCATTTCTTACCCCTTAATGATTTCGTTTACTCTAATACGGGTTAATTTTTGTCTGTGACCTTGTTTTTTCTTAAAGCCCGTTTTATTTTTAAATTTAAAAACAATAATTTTATCTGCTTTTACTTGTTCAAGCACAGTTGCTTTTACTGTTGCTTTTTCAATAAAAGGTTTGCCAACTACTAGATCATTTTCATCCGCAATCAATAAAACTTTATCAAAAATAACATCTTCTTTTGCTTCAATCTCCAGTTTTTCAATATCAAGAATGGTTCCTTGAGTTACCTTATACTGCTTTGAGCCGGTTTCTATAATGGCAAACATTTAAATTATTCCTCCTGAAAAATGCCCAACTTAAAAAAACGTAGGTGTAAGATTATTAACAAAGTATTACCTTAAAGTCAAGTAGAGGGGGGTATGTTTTATAATCTAAAAAGTATAGTATAATAATTTATCTGTTATATTTTAGATTGTAAAGGAGCCTTCCTGTGCAAAAACCTATGCAAAAAATTAAAGACCAATGTGAAAAAGCTTTCAATGTTTATCAACTGCTCGCCAGTGCGTCTACCAGCCAGAAAAACCAAGCCCTAGAAAATATGGCGGCGGCTATTTTAGCTAATCAAGCTCAGATTTTAAGCCAGAATCAACTGGATTTAGCCGCGGGCAAAGATAACGGCTTAAGTGAGGCGTTGCTAGACCGGTTAGCCTTAAATGAAAG
>CAZOJH010000080.1:0-2722 GCA_964580125.1 uncultured Candidatus Saccharibacteria bacterium
GATCAATGGTGTGAGTTCTACTCCTTTTTCCGCTACCACTATGCCCCCCATAAAAGAACCGGAGAAATCCTTCCGATTAGAAGTAATAGATATGTCTAGGAAGCAATTTGCTATGGACAGAGCAGGTGTAGAGCAAGATGTTATAGACTGGCACAAGGATGGAGGGCAGGTTCCCAAAAAAGAAGTCATTAAAACGCCTGTCCAGGTTCCTGTCCCAGTGGCTAAGGTAGAAATAAAAGTACCTGACAAAATTGTAAAAAAGGTAGTTGAGCCAGTAAAAATTTTTAGCCAACCTAAATATGTTAAAAGGGAAAATACTCCGCCGCCTCTCCCCAAACTAGAACCGATTGATGATGATTTTGTGCCTTTGGGAGAATTAAAACCCAAATCACCAGAAAAATTGGCAACCCCAAATCAGACGGGGCAAGGTCTTAATGCTAAAAAAACTGTAAACGAAAAGAGTTTAGCTGAGCTTAGAGCGGTATTACAATCTTTTAATAAAAATAAGGTCAATGATAAAGGCTCACCTTTAAAAAAGGAAGAAGAAACTGTAAAAAGGGAAGCTCCAGTCAGCGAAAAACCTAAAGAAATTCCC
Source organism: uncultured Candidatus Saccharibacteria bacterium (assembly GCA_964580125.1). Taxonomy (GTDB): domain Bacteria; phylum Patescibacteriota; class Minisyncoccia; order Phycocordibacterales; family GWA1-40-21; genus CAIJXO01. Next base: position 596 of record CAZOJH010000080.1, read on the forward strand.
GAGGATAGATTAAGACAAATGCTCCAGGTAGATATTAAAAGTAATTAACAGATAATTTATGAAAGATATATTAAAGTATGCAGTTTGGATTGGTATTTACTCAGTATTAATTGTGCCATTTATTGTGGGGCATGATATGTTTTTCCCCTATATTACTGGCAAGGCCTTTGTCTTCAGAATAATTGTAGAAATTATCTTTGCCCTTTGGCTTATCCTAATTATGAAGGATAAGGAATTTAGGGCTAAATGGTCTTGGATTCTAGGATCGGCTATTTTATTTATATTCATTTTGCTTATCTCGGACATCATGGCCGTTGCTCCCTATAAGGCTTTCTGGAGCAATTATGAACGGATGGAGGGCTTTGTGACATTTGCTCATCTGTTGGCTTATCTATTGGTTCTAAGCTCAATGTTTAATACGGAGAAAATGTGGCTATGGTTCTTACGAGCAAATGTAATAGCCGGCTCAATTATGGCGGTAACCAGTATTAGTGAGGGACTGAAGGATAATGTGGTGAGAATCGCTGGACCTCTGGGTAACCCAATCTATATTTCTGTTTATTTTCTGTTTATTTTCTTTTTTACTTTAATTCTCCTGTACAAAGATGTTTTGGTAGAAAAGTTGACTAGTTGGAAGATATTTAAAAAAGTTTTTGCTAACGTTTTATTTTATTTATATCTAGTAGTGGCGGTTTTGTCTTTATTTGTCGTTTACCGAACTTCACGAGGAGCCCTCTTGGGAGCGATTGGTGGTATTTTGGTGGGTGCATTCTTTGTTTTTATTTTTGAAAAAGAAAAAAAAGTTATCAAGCAAATTGCCTTGGGGGGAATCGTTGCCGTTATTGCCGTTGTTGTGATATTTTTAGGAATAAGAAATACTCAATTTGTGAAAACTAACCCCACTCTTTCTAGACTAGCAGAAATATCCTGGAGTAATGTCAGCGGACAAGCCAGGCAGCTGGTTTGGCCGATGGCCCTAAAAGGTTTTAAGGAAAAGCCCATTTTAGGTTGGGGACAAGAGGGTTTTAATTATGTCTTTAATAAATATTATGATCCGGGGATGTATGGCCAGGAAAGCTGGTTTGATCGCGCTCACAATGCTCCCCTAGACTTCCTAGTGGCTGGTGGAATCCTGGGCTTCCTTTCTTATCTATCTTTATTCGGTTCGGCTCTATACTTACTTTGGTTTAGAAAAAACTCTATTGGTGTCACAGAAAAAGGTTTGTTGACCGGACTCCTAGCCGGGTATCTATTCCAGGCTATCTTTGTTTTTGATAATCTAATCAGTTACGTTATGTTCTTTACAACTCTGGCTTACATTCATTCTTCTCTGGTAAAAGATAATAAAGATTTAGCTCGGACTTCTAAAACTTCAAAACAAATACAGGGCTATGTGAAGGGTTTGGTTCAGAATGAAGAATACCAAAATTACATCTTAATTCCAGCTGTTGTTATTCTGACTGTTGTTGGTGTCTACTGGGTAAATGTCCCTAGTATTCAGGCTAACCAAACTTTAATCCAGGCCTTTAGACTAGTTCAGTCTGGAAAGACAGCCCAAGGACTTGAAGCCTTTAAGGTGGCCTTAGCCTATAAATCAATGGGAGATTCCGAAATCAGAGAGCAGTTACTTTCCTATACTTTGTCTGTTCTAAAGACAAAAGAAGTTGATCAAAAGATGAAGCAAGAATTCTTTGATCTGACAATCACTGAGCTGAAAAAACAAATTGGAAAGGTGCCAGATGATGCGCGGTACTATATCTTGTTAGGTTCATTCTTGAATAATACTGGTAATTCAGCACAGGCGATAGAACCTATTAACAAGGCTATAGAGCTATCTCCACAAAAACAATCGATGAGGTTTGAATTGATCCAAGCTCTTTATGCCACGGGTAAAAACGCGGAGGCCATGGCGGAAGCTAAGTCTGCTTATGAACTTGATAAGCGGTTTGATCAAGCTAAGGAGGTGTATATAAAGACGATCCAAAACGAAATCAAAGCTAATCCAAAGTTTAAAACGGAAGGGGATAAACTCCTCAAAGATTTAGGTACTAATTAGGACTTGCATTTATTTCTAGATATGCTATACTATCTCGGTGAGTGCTAGCAATGGCTGGCTCAAACGAATGT
>CAZOJH010000081.1:0-2715 GCA_964580125.1 uncultured Candidatus Saccharibacteria bacterium
TAGTAAGCTTAAAAAAGAACTAGAAAAAGATGCCAAAAATGCCCGCCTTGACAAACAGGCAAAAGCTGCCGAAAAAGGTATTTACAACTGGATGGTCGGTGGCGGAATAGTGCCGGGAGCTGGCAAGATAGCCAGAAAGGCCGCTGCTGATAAAGTACGAAAACTCAAAGGAGAGAAGTCATCAAAAGATCAGCTCAGAGACCTAACTAAAAAGTTTAAAGAGGAGGAAGAGGCTGAGGAGGCTAAGCCAGCAAAGCCAGCTACTCCACCCCCTGCAGCTGCACCAGCCGCCGCCCCAGGAGCAGGACCAGGAACTCCTCCTTAATCTAAAAATAATATGGACGACGAAACCCAAAAAATAATAAAGGACCAGATGAAGCTACTTCCTAAGGATGTAAAGGAAGCGATTGTTTCTGTGGATTATAAGACAAAACTCCAGGAAATCACCAAGAGGCAGAGGCTTTTGATTGACCAAGCGGCCAGGCTAGAGATGGAGACCACCTTGGTCATGATTGGCTTGGAGCCCCTACCTGACTATATCGCAAATATTCAAAGAGAGATGGGGCTGTCTGAAACACGAGCTAAAGAAGTGGCATTGGATGTGAGTGACAACATTTTTAAGCCTATCCGTGAATCCTTGCGAGCGATGAATGAAGAAGCTGAGGCGGCTGACTCCGGAGAGGGGGAGCCTGAAGAAAAAGCAATTCGATTTACTAATACTAATGAGACAAGTTTAAACCGGGATCAAATTTTAAATGAAATTGAGAATCCTTCTATTATTGAAGGCGGGGATAGAAGTATAAATCTCGCAAGTAAGCCCACCGTTTCTACCGAACTAGAGATAAGACCGGGGCAAGAGCTAGAGACATTGCCCAATGAAAAAGTAAAGGACGTGGTCAGAAATGCCGATATCGGGGCAAACATTCTAGAATCCAAAATGACCAAGCCAACGGTCGTTACTCAACAGATAGTAGATGCTAAGCCAGAAATCAAGTTACCAGAGGTAAAGAAAAGACCGTCTAGTGGTGTAGACCCATATCGGGAGCCAATAATTTAAAATGAGATTTCAAGTACCACAATTTATTGAGATTGAAGACAAAATATTTGGTCCACTAACCATCAAACAATTTATCTACCTGGCGGGCGGGGCTGGACTCTCTTTTATTCTCTTTCGTTTTTTGCCTTTGATTATAGTAATCCCTTTGATTGTCGTAGTACTTGGTATTTCCATCGCCTTAGCTTTTTACCAAGTCAATAACAAACCTTTACTTAATATGGCCCAAAGTGCTTTCGGGTATTATATATCGAGCAAGCTATATTTATGGAAAAAGAAAGATAAAACACCAGAGAAGATAAAGGAGGATATCACTGAAGCATCTACTTTGCCCCCTATTTATGTCCCCAAGCTGTCGCAAAGTAAATTACATGACCTGTCCTGGAGTTTGGATATAAAAGAAAGTTTAAACCCGGTGACTAGAGATGAAGAGAGTAAGATGTAGGGGATAGTCTGAAGAAAGGTATGTTACAATGTATAGAGATAAAAATATGGCAATTGCAAAAACAACTCAAGAATTTGTTCCCATAAAAGAAGTCCGTGATGGTATCATCATAATGAAAGATGGCTCAATGCGAGCGGTCATTCTTTCTTCGTCTCTAAACTTTTCCTTAAAATCCGCTGACGAACAAGAAGCAATCATCTATCAGTTTCAAAACTTTTTAAATTCCTTAGACTTCCCAATTCAGATCTCCATCCAAAGCCGTGAGCTAGATATCCGGCCTTACCTTGCCACTCTTGAAAAACGCTATACTGAAGAGTTGAATGACCTGCTCAAAATGCAGATCAAAGAATATGTCCAGTTCGTTAGAAACTTCACAGAAAACCAAAATATCATGTCTAAAACTTTTTTTGTGGTTGTTCCTTTTGCCGCGACAGTCTTAAACACCAGGAAAGATAGTGGGTTAGGCAAATTCCTACCTAACGCCAACAAAAAGGAAAGCGCCGCTACCAAAACAGATGGTTTTGAGGAAGCCCGAACCCAGCTTGAACAAAGAGTCTCGGTTATTCAGCAGGGTTTGACTCGTTGCGGTATCAGAAGCGTTAGCCTGGGAACAGAGGAGGCTATCGAGCTATTTTACAAATTATTTAACCCCGGTGATACGGAAAAACCAATTAAACTTTAAAATAAAATGGGAATATTTGATTTTTTAAAAAAGAAAAAGGATAAAGAAGCCGGGCTTACATCTTTCCTTCCTCAGGAAATATATGAGAGCGGTGTTTTAGAGTTACAAGATATTATTGCCCCTTCTGCTCTAAAAATTACCCCTAACCAGATAAATCTGGGTGAGAAGATTGCTCGGACCTTCTTTGTCATTTCTTATCCACGCTTCTTAACTGAAAATTGGTTTTCTTCAATCATAAACTTAACTCAAATTTTCAATATTTCTATCTTCATTCACCCCATTGAAACAGCCAAGGTGTTGCGCCAATTTCAGAAAAAAGTAGCGGAAGTTCAAAGCCAAATAAACCAAAGAGAGAGTAGGGGGCTTGTCCGTGATCCAATGCTTGATACGGCCTACCAAGATCTAGAATCATTGCGTGATAGCCTGATGCAGGCCCAGGAAAAACTATTCGACGTAGGGATTTATATTACTATCTATGGCGCCAACGATGACGAGCTAAACAAAAGCGAGACAGAAATAAAGTCTATTTTGGAA
>CAZOJH010000082.1:0-2713 GCA_964580125.1 uncultured Candidatus Saccharibacteria bacterium
TAAAACCTCAAATGATAGGTCTCCAGCAACACCGGTAGAATCCGCTTTGGCAGTATAAAGATCATTATTGAAAGTTATTTTTTCAGTTTTTGGTGTGACAATAACCGTTGCCGATGAAAAAATAATAGAAATACCAAAGAATAAAGCCAAAAGACAAGTTCTAGCAATAAACCAAATAGCAAACTTTGGGTTCAATGATTTTCTCTGCCAGCCGGGTCCCCGACCAGTCCGAATAACGCTTAAGCTTTCACCACCATCTCTATCCTGATCTCTACCAAAATCTTCTGGCTCAATTCTTTGCCTTTTTACGGTAGAAATCGGTATTTGTCGAATTGATTTTCTGGTGACTATCATGTCACTCACAATTTTTCTGGTCATAATTATATTTTATAAAGATTATCTAAAAACATTAATTCTAATTTGAAAACCAAATCCCCCTTAACCTGTGATGACTTGATGTTGTTATTATCCAAAAGTATCACTTCAAAAGACTGTTTATGTAATTTATCTTTTAAGAAGAAGCACAAATCATTATTGGCGATGAGAAAAATCAATTCTGGAACGTAAATTTTATCTTTAAAACTATTTAATACATCGGTAATACTAGTAAGCCAGCTCTTGGAAACAGCATCTATGGCGACAGAAAGCTTTAGGGAGGCCAGCTCATCATTATTCTTTGAACAGTGCATTTTGATCATAGAATCTGCAACCTCTTCAGAAACTTTTAAGACTTTAGAAATTTCTCTAACAAAATAATTACGGCCATAGGGAATTGATACGCTACTAGTCATGATATTGTCTTTTACAATGGCAATATCAGTTATTTCCTCACTAATATCTATGTGAATAAAATCCTCCTTCTGAGGAAAAAGATTTTTGATAACTGAGAGAATAGAGAGGGCCGAAGAATGACACCAGACGTTTTTAATATTAAAGACCTTAGAAACAGCTTCCTCAATTATGTGTAAGATTTCCTCTGGTACAACAGTAAAAAATAATGATATCTCTAAATCATTAGTAAAAATATTACTAATATCATTTACCGCATAGCCGTTGACCTTCATTTGGATTATCTTCTTCTCTATTGTCTTTCCTGATTTTAAGACATCAGACTGAAATTTCTTTTCTTGCTCATCGATAACTCTTTTTAAATAACCGTCAGTGACCTTAAAGACCTTGGGCTCTTTAATTCTAATAGTTTTTGTTTGCGAAACACTCCAGGGCGAAGAAAAAACATAAAAAACTCTATCAATACTGATTGACTGATCCTTTTTAGTACCCATTCCTTTTAAACCCTCTGACTGAATTTTATGAGCCAGGGTAGTGAGGGTACTTTTCATTAGATCTAAATGCTTGGGTACTGAAACCTCCTGCTGAAAAGGAATTATCTCTTTAGCATAGTAAACAATATCAACACCCACTTTCTCTGTAAACTTAATTATCCCGCCTGAAATACTACCGCTACCAATATTAAAAACCAAAGAATAGCTTTCTTTATTTCTTTTTAAAAAAGAAAAGAACGACATGAGTACATTATATTCCACTTGGTATTTATTCGCAATACAAAATTTATCTATATTTATAGAAACTTAAAGGCCTAGCGGGTGTTACCCCACTAGGCCTGTCATACTAACCGACGAAGAACTTATTTCTTTTTCCCTTTCCTGAGGATTTCCGACGCGCGCCCTTTCGACTCGTGACCGAGCGGGGCGGTGCTCTTGGTCTCGGCGGCTCCCTCGCATTCATTGTCTCGCCAAGTCAGGTACTCTTTCATACCCTTGACCAGATTCGGGTGTTCAGTGAGCAGAGTACCGACATCGACATCAGGGTCAAGGCCACCACCCCAGGAACCTTGTTTGGTCGTCAGTTTCACCAGTTCCTGGGCCTCAAGCGACAGCTGACTAGTGATCCTACCACGCATAGTGCCTCCCTTCTATGTTTTGGATTCTCCGTGCGCACATTGGGTGCAAATACCGGAGAGACTTGAGTGTCTTCACCGCCGCCTGCCCGACTGGCTGATCAAAGCGTAAAGCGGCATTGTACAACGACGTCTGGTCGAAGCTACTCCTGAGGAAGTACTCCTCAGTTTCCTCACTTCTGTTGTATCTAGCACGCCAGACTGCGCTGTTGATGGCCGAAATTGCGACGGCCCACTCATTGACCACGGACACCCCGCAAATCGGGTGAACCAGCATCCCAGCATCGGTCTCCCGATTACTGAAGACGTTCATCGCACAAGCGTGGTAGAACGTCAGCCAGGCACTGATCTTCTTTTCCAGAAACTTCGGATCAAGCATGACACTGTAATCGTAGAGGGTTTCTAATCCACCCAATACCATGAGCATCACTGCATATCTCCGAAGTTCAGGCCCCGAGAGGTCAAGACATTCCTCACCCTCCTGCTCAGCGTTCACTTTCATCAGGAGGTCGAAGTCATCTGACTCATAGACAACCTCAACCAAATCCATCAGATTGTGAACCCGAGCCTTGATGACCTCACCCAGTCTCTGCGAGCGGTGGAGAAGGTCGAGTGCTTTCAGTCTCAAACCTTCAATCAGACGCTCATTTGCGTCATCACCGCGAGCTACAAGGGTGAGACCAGGAAGAACCCCTTGGTACTTTTTCAGTACCCGACACACGTCTGACATGTTCCAATCCCTGGGAATCAGCCCCCAACAGAGACCGTGTGGATCTATCATAACCCACCGGCCGT
>CAZOJH010000083.1:0-2689 GCA_964580125.1 uncultured Candidatus Saccharibacteria bacterium
TAAGAGCGGTCGAACCGCAGAGCTTGAATCCCCCCACCCGGAGGGAATTTTTTATAAATAATTTGGAAAGATAAATAAAAATATATGATTAAAACAGCTGAATCAGTCACTATGTCCCATCCCGATAAAATTTGTGATCAGATTTCTGATGCGGTGCTAGACGCTTGTCTTAGACAAGATCCTTATTCTCGAGTAGCCATAGAATCTATGGGTGGACATGGTCTAATAACGGTGTGTGGGGAGCTTACTACTAAGGCCCAAATTAATATTGCGGAAATCGCCCTGGGTGTATATCGCGGTTGCGGTTATAAGGAAGCGGTTAAAATAAAAGTTAATGTAAAATCTCAGAGCCCAGAGATTGCCCATGGAGTTGATCAGGAAGGGGCAGGTGATCAAGGAATCATGGTGGGTTACGCAACTAACGAAACACCTGAATTATTGCCCTTGGAAGTTGTATTATCTAGAAAACTAGCTAAGGCCATGGGGCCAAGAGATGGCAAGTCACAAGTAACGGTCAAGGATGGCAGGGTAATCTCATTTATTACTTCGGTCTGTGGAGCAGAAAAAGACTACAAGAAGATTTATGCCAAGATAAATAAAGTAGTAAAACAGGAAATCGAACCAAGATTGGCCAAGGGAATAACATTAGCTGAGGCCTGGTTAAAAAATCCCAACGGAGCATGGACAATTGGGGGGTTTGTGGCGGATACTGGCCTCACTGGTCGCAAATTAGTGGTGGATAATTATGGTCCCAACATTCCTTTAGGGGGTGGTTGTTTTTCTGGTAAAGATGCTACCAAGGTTGACCGTAGTGCGGCCTACATGGCCAGGCGTATTGCTGTGGATTATTTAAAAAAATACAAAGCAAAAGAAGTATTTGTACATCTTGCTTATGCTATTGGGGTAGCTGAACCGCTGATGGCCGTCGTGACTGTAGACGGTAAACAAGAAAAAATAATTGGTTATGATTTGCGTCCCCGAGCCATAATTAAAAAATTAAATTTGCTCAAGCCACAGTATTGCGAGACAGCCAGATATGGGCATTTTGGTAATGGCTTTGCCTGGGACAAATAATTCAAATTAATTTATTCAAAAATCCATAAAGTCCTTAATCAGAGGGACTTTTTGGTGTTTAAGAAAAGAAAAAGTTATCCACAGGGAAGTGGATATTTTGTTTGTATTGTGGGATGAAGTGTTATAAAATAGTAGGTAAGTGGGATGAAGTGGTATGGAGGTTAAAATCACTTTTCTCACCAACTAAATAAAATGTTAATTGGCGAATACATACATACACTAGACGACAAGAAAAGACTGTCACTCCCCGTGAAGTTTCGAAAAGAGATGGGTAAAAAAATAGTTCTCACTTCTGGTTTAGACAATTGTCTTTTCATTTTTACGATGAGTCAGTGGAAAAATATTTCTGTTAAATTATCTGAAGCTAATATGCTCCGGGCGGACAATAGAAGTTTTAACCGTTACATGTTTGGTAGTGCTACCGAAGTGGAAGTAGATGCCCTAGGCCGAATGCTAGTACCAGACTTTTTAGTAGAACGAGCTAACTTAAAAGTGAAGGTAGCTCTTATCGGAGTACAGGATCGGGTGGAAATCTGGAACGAAGAGGCCTGGAAGGCTTACAAGGGAGTGGTAGAAAAGGAAGCTGATCAGTTAGCAGAAAAGCTAGGTAATGCGGGGATGCTATAAAGTTATGGTACACGAAACAGTTCTTTTAAAAGAAACAGTAGACGGATTAAATCTCAAGAACGGGGATGTTGTCTTTGATGGCACACTCGGTGGTGGCGGTCACAGTGCTTACGTGGCAGAAAAGTTCGGTGCTGAAGTTATGATTATTGCTGTTGACCGTGACAGTGAAGCACTAAGAAGAGCCGAATTGAGATTGAAAGCCTTGAAAGCTGATTATTCTCTAACCCTATCTGATTATCGAAAAATAGATGAAGTTTTAAATAAGAAAAAGATAGATAAAGTTCAAGGAATAATTCTAGACCTAGGATTAAGTTCCAACCAGCTTGATGAGAGTGGTAGAGGCTTTTCCTTCAAAAAAAAAGAACCACTTCTTATGACCTTTGCGGCCCCAGCGGAGAAACCCTTAGTCACCGCCGAAACCGTGTTGAACGAATGGGGTGAGGAGACAATAGCGGACATTATCTATGGTTATGCGGATGAGCGTTACGCCAAGCGAATTGCTAAGAAGATAGTAGAAGTAAGAAGAGATAAGGAAATTAAAACGACAGATCATTTGGTAGAAATAATTAGGCAAGCTGTACCGGCATTATACCGAAAGGGAAAAATACATTTTGCCACCAAGACTTTTCAGGCCATTCGGATGGCGGTCAATGATGAACTGGGGGCTTTACAAGAAGGCTTAAGAAAGGGTTTTGAGAGATTAAGTGTTGGGGGAAGGATGGCCGTGATTTCTTTTCATAGTGGGGAAGACAGAATCGTAAAGAATTATTTTAGGGATCAAACAAAAAACAAAATAGCCATTTTAATTAATAAAAAGCCAATTATAGCAACAGTAGAAGAAATAGCTAAAAACCCAAGATCGAGAAGTGCCAAACTAAGAATTATAGAAAAAATTTAAATGTCAAATAGAAAAGGAAAAAATAATAACCGCGTTGAGCCACCAAAGATTTGGTTCTGGTCTTTGGTTGGTGTATTTGTTTTTTGTCTT
>CAZOJH010000084.1:0-2162 GCA_964580125.1 uncultured Candidatus Saccharibacteria bacterium
GCTCCATTAATTTTTTATTTCTTTTAACTCATGCTCACCAAAAAAAAACTTATCATTTTAGGTTCTACCGGTTCCATTGGCGTACAAACACTGGATGTAGTAAGAACTTTTCCCGAACAATTTGAAATAGTTGGACTTGCCGCCGGCAAAAACATTCAACTTTTTAAGCAACAAATTAAAGAATTTAAACCCAAATTTGTTTGCTTACAAAATGCAGAATTAATTGACCAACTAACCCTATTCGGAAAAACAGAAAACCTAAATTTCACCAGTTATGTAGGCGAAAAAGGCCTTAATCAATTAGTTACGCATCCGGTAGACTTGTTAGTCGTCGCGATTGTTGGCACTGCCGCTTTAATGCCAACCTATCTAGCCATCCAACAAAAAACAGCTATCGCGCTAGCCTGTAAAGAAGTTCTCGTCTCTGCTGGCGATATCATCATGACTGCCGCAAAACAAAAAGGCGTACCGATTCTACCTGTAGATTCCGAACATGCCGCTTTGCAACAATGCCTGGCAGGAATTAAAAACACGCCGCAATTCATCAGCAAATTAATTCTAACCGCATCCGGTGGCCCTTTTTGGACTTGGCCAAAAGAAAAATTAAGCACCATAACTAAAGCAGATGCCTTAAAACATCCCAGCTGGGTCATGGGTCAAAAAATCACCATTGATTCCGCAACCTTAATGAACAAAGGCCTAGAAGTTATCGAAGCACATCATTTATTTTCTGTACCTTATGAACAAATCGAAGCCGTCATTCATCCGCAAAGTTTAGTGCACAGCATGGTAGAATTTACAGACGGCACAACATTAGCGCAATTAAGCTTACCCGATATGCGCCTACCCATCCAATATGCGCTTACCTATCCCGAAAAGCTCACAAATCCTTGGCCCAAACTAAATTTTAATAATTCCTTAAAACTAGAATTCCATAAACCAGATATGGAAAAATTTCCCTTATTCAACTTAGCTTATCAGTTAGGTAAAAAAGGCGGAAATATGCCAGCAATTATGAATGCCGCCAATGAAGCTGCCGTTAATTTATTTTTAGCGGATCAAATTACATATAGCCAGATTGTAGAATTTGTTTTAAAAGCTGTAAATTATTTCAAATACGAACAACTCACCAAAATTGACGATATTGTAGCCCTAGAAAAAAAAAAAAAAAACTATGTCCGAAACCTCATCTAAAACAAATTTAATCCTACTGCTAAACTACCTCTTCCACGATCGTCCGATACTGATTGGTACGCTAGCTAATGTCTTCACCTCTATCGAAGAATTTACTAAAGGCTTTGATGAATTCTTCAGCAAAACACGCATGATGAGCACAACTCAAATCAGCTATAAAAATCGCATTAACAAATTCGATTTAGAAACCTATCTAAAAGAACTAGCTTTTCATCAAATAAATTTCATTCTCATTGATTCACCTGATTACCCTGAAAACTTAAAAAATATTTTTGATCCACCGCAATTACTCTTCTACAAAGGGAACATTGCGTTATTAAACAGTAAAATTTTTAGTATCGTAGGCTCCAGATTTTCCTCTGATAACGGCAAGAAATCCACACAATTCATCGTAAAAGATCTAGCACCTTATTTCACTATTTGCTCTGGTATGGCCAAAGGCATTGATACCATAGCGCACAAAACCGCCATAGAAAATCACCAACCCACCATCGCCGTAGTTGCCACTGGCCTAGACCAAGTCTATCCTGCCGAAAATAAAACCCTATTTCAAGAAATCGTAAAAGATGGCCTGGTTATCTCCGAATATCCCGTTGGCTGCGAACCTTATAATTTTAGATTCCCACAACGCAATCGTATCATTAGCGGCCTGGCACAAGGTGTCTTAGTCACCGAAGCAGCACTAAAAAGCGGCTCACTAATTACAGCAAACTTAGCCCTAGAATATGGCCGTGAAGTTTTTGCTTTACCAGGCAGTATTTTAAACAATTTAAATCAAGGTACTAACCGCCTCATTCAAGACGGTGCGAAACTGGTTCTATCTGCAGATGATATCCTGACAGAATATTTTGAAAATGTGGCTACCAAAAAAAAATTAGCCCCAACTGTTTCGCCCACAGAATTAGCAGATAAATATACTAATTGAGGCTCTTCGGGAAGCCAAGAACAAATCTTAAAAACATTAATAA
>CAZOJH010000084.1:2172-2688 GCA_964580125.1 uncultured Candidatus Saccharibacteria bacterium
GCCAATAAAACTGGCCTAACCATTCAAACCATCTTAGAAGGTTTAACGATTTTAGAATTAAAAAATCTAATCTGTCAGGAAGAAAATAAATTCACCATAAAATGAAAGATAAATATTCCGGCTTATTTATTTGTGACGGTTTAACTAAACAAGCTGCCTTAAAACGCTATCAAAAACGACGTACCGATTTCGCACAAAAAATAGGCAATTTAGTAATCATTACCGGCGTTATTAATAATATGCCGGCCTATTATCATTGGGCAATTTTCGAAAACCCCTTCTTTCAAGAACCATTCATGCTTTATCTTACAGGCATTAGCCAAGAACAAATTATTTTATTACTAGACCCAATAAACAACACCGAAATCCTCTTTTTACCAAAAGCTGATCCTAAAAAAGAATTCTGGCATGGCACAAATCTAGGCTTAAATAAAAATAACACCGACCAACTAAAACAATTAACCGGCATCAAAGAAATTATGCCTATCAACCAATTTTATACAGTCCTGCAACAAA
>CAZOJH010000085.1:0-2539 GCA_964580125.1 uncultured Candidatus Saccharibacteria bacterium
TACCCGCACAGTAAATTAATTTTGATTTTATGAATACAATAAAGGAAACATGCTTAGACTTTATTTTAGAAATCATAAAAGATGATCAAGGTAGAATTGTGAATGTTAAGACAAATAATGATATTGAAATAAAATGCTCACCCGATATACCACGTGGTTCATATCGTGGGGCAGGTGGTTTAGACTCTGGTGGCTGGAATGATGGCATGGCTACAATGAGTAGTTGTTTTGGCCCATATGAACAAAATGATGAAAAGAAGCAATCTTATGAAGAGTGGCTGAAAGAGCAGTTGGACGAGGTTCGGTCACAGGCGGTATGGGGCAAGCCAAAAAACGCAGACGAGTTCATGCAAATACTTGCTTATTTTAAAGAGCACAATGTTGATCCCAAAAAGATACCAAAGGAGCCATTGGAGAAAATGGCTAAAGATTTCGGTATTTCACTATAGAAATCAAAAAGACCACCATATTGATTACGGTGGTCTTTTTGATTGAATAACTGTAAAATAGGATTTATTTTACAGCGTCCTTCAAAGCCTTAGCGGCTCGGAATTTTGGAACATTCATGGCTGGGACCTTCACAGTCTCACCAGTTCGAGGGTTTCGAGCATCACGAGCGGCTCGGGCCTTCACAGAGAAGATACCCAATCCGGCGATGGAAACTTCCTCGCCCTTCTTCAAAGAAGCGACGATGGAATCAAAAACCTTATCAACTACTTGTTCAGCTTGGACCTTGGTGGTGTTAAGAACACCGTTTACTACCTCGACAATTGCTTGTTTATTCATTTTTTTTGTTTAGTTGCTCGCGCGAGCAAACAAATTTAGTTAAAATTCTAATAATTATTTCGACCTTGTTAATACCATACTATTATAATACGCGCCCCGTCTGAAAACAAGCCTTATTTTTCAACAGCTATATAGCAATAGATTTTGTAAGGGCTGTCAAATAGATGATATTTCCTCCCTGTTTTTATATGGGGCAAGGGTTTTTACCGGGCGTATTCTACTACACGGAGTTCACGGATCACGTTTACCTTGATTTCTCCAGGGTATTTTAGATCAGTCTCAATCTTTTGAGCGATATTTTGAGCCAAATTTTTAGCTTCCAAATCGGAAATCTGTTCTGGCGTAACAAAGACGCGGACTTCACGGCCTGCTTGAAGGGCATAAGACTTTTCAACGCCTGGGAAGGAATTGGCCAATGCTTCAAGATCCTGCAGTCTCTTGATATAGTTCTCAATATTGTCACGTCTGGCGCCTGGACGGCTACCGGAGATGGCATCAGCCACCTGGACGATGATTGACTCTACTGTTTCATAAGGACTTTCCTCATGGTGGCTTTGCATGGCTTTGATGATTTCTTCACTGGCACCAAATTTTTGGAGTATTCTTTTGCCGATTTCTACGTGCGTTCCGGCTACTTCATGATCTACGGCTTTACCGATATCGTGTAATAAGGCACCGGCTTTGGCGATAGAAACATTAGCCCCCATTTCTTCAGCAATCATACCAGCGATGTGAGACATCTCTATGGAGTGTTGGAGGACGTTTTGGCCGTAGCTAGTTCTAAAGTGTAACCGGCCAAGGATAGCCACAATCCTAGGATCCAGGTTAAAGACCCCACATTCATAGACGGCGGCTTCACCCTTTTCTTTGATAATTTTGTTAATGCTTAGTTTTGCCTCCTCCACAATCTTCTCAATCTTGACTGGCTGGATGCGACCATCAATCAAGAGATTCTCTAAGGCAACGCGAGCTACTTGTCTTCTTACTGGATCAAAAGAGGAGATGGTGATAGCCCCTGGAGTATCATCTACAATTACTTCTACTCCGGTAGCTCTTTCAAAAGCCTTAATATTTTTTCCTTCCTTTCCAATGATCTTACCCTTCATCTCATCAGAGGGGATGCTCACAATAGTGGACATCACATCAGAGGCCACGGAGTTACCTAATCTTTGGATAGCAGTGGTCAAGATTTCTTTGGCCTTATCTTCGTATTTTTCTTCACCAAAAAGCTCCAGCTTTTTGATTCTAGCAAGAATGTCCTCCTCATATCTCTTTTCCGTCATCTTTAGAATTTCCTCCTTAGCCTCCTCAACACTTAAGTTGGAAATCTTTTGTAATTCACCAAGCTTTTCACTCTCAATCTTTTCCGTCTTTTCTCGAATTTCCTTGATCTCGACAATTTTCTTTTTGATATTTTCAACCTCCTTATCAATATCAATCTGTCTTTGATCCAGCAAATCCTCTTTCTTAATCAGACGAGCCTCCACCACCTTGGCGGCGTCTTCCTTCTCCTTAGATTCGGCCTTGATCTCCTTCAAGGTTTCGACAGCTTTGTTCTCAGCTTCCAAGACAACCTTTTTGGCCTCCTCCTTAGCTTGAAGCATCATCCCCTTTATCTCGAGTTCCATAGAACCCTTCTTGCCCAAGGAAATGATCAAACGCAAAAAATAACCTAAAGCGATGCCCACCAGGCCCGCTGCCCCCGCTAACAAAATTACTATTTGTAATGACATAAATTTGCGAATATGCTCCG
>CAZOJH010000086.1:0-2489 GCA_964580125.1 uncultured Candidatus Saccharibacteria bacterium
AAGCGAAGATTGTTTGATTTTAAAATGTCTGGCCCTAGTCTGCGACGGGAGATCCGAGGACTTTTAAAATTAAATAATCAGAGCTTTAATTTTTATTGTGATAAAGAAAAGGTAATGTTCGAATTAGGTTGAAACCATGTTATAATATTGTACGACATGACTGCCAAAGAACTCAAAACTCAATTTCTGGAATATCTGGAAATAGAAAAAGGCCGAGCCTTAAAAACTATAGACCGGTATGACCGTTATATCACTTTTTTCCTGGATCAATCTAAAATTACCAATCCCAAAGATATTACCAATGAGAAGATTCGGGATTTCCGTATCTGGCTGAATCGCCGGCCGGGGGCCAAGGCCTACCATCTGTTTGGTGAGCGGGCACTGGAAGGCGGAACCATGGCCAAGAAAACGCAGAATTATTATCTGATCGCTCTCCGTGTTTTTCTAAAATTTTTGGCTCGTCGAGGGGTTACTTCCCTGCCGGCTGACAATATCGAGCTTGCCAAGGTTGGTGAACGGTCCATTGATTTGATTTCTTTGAAAGAGCTCCGGCGCTTACTTGATGCCCCAAATCAAGAACAAAATCCAGAGCGTCGGGCGCGGGATAAAGCTATCTTGGAATTACTTTTTTCTACAGGTCTACGTGTTTCTGAGCTTTGTTCCCTAACTACGGATTTGGATTTAAATTTGGATGAATTTTCCATCCGCGGAAAGGGTGGCAAGGTGCGCGTGGTTTTTCTTTCTGATGAGGCCAAGAGCGCCATTCGGGAGTATTTAAAATTACGGCAGGACTTGTCTGAAGCCTTGTTTGTGACCATTGATAAAAAAAGAGAACAGTCTATATCCGGCAAAGTCACTGCTTTGACCGGCCGGTCCGTGGAGAGGATTGTGAAACGTTATGCCACCATGGCGGGTATTACCAAAAAGGTTACCCCCCATGTGATAAGGCACGTTTTTGCCACGGATTTACTGAGTAACGGCGCGGATATCCGTTCCGTCCAGACCATGCTTGGTCACTCTAGTATTATCACCACTCAGATTTACACCCATGTTACTGATAAACACCTCCGGGACATCCACAAAAAGTTTCATAATAAAGGCTAGCCTCCAAAATCATATTATTTTATCATCTCGCTTTTGTGCTATAATGCCCCTATTACTAGTTTAATAATTTAAATTATGGATAATCAAAACCAACAAGTACCACCAACAGGTTTTACTGCGCCACCAGTCAAGAATTCAAGTAATGAAATAGACAATGATAAGCTATGGGGAGTCTTGGCCTACATCTTGTTTCTTATCCCCCTTCTCGCGGTTAAAAGACGTTCAACCTTTTTAAATTATCATATTAATCAAGGAATAATCTTAATTTTCGTTGAACTTATTGGTTATTTTGGTCTAGGCCTCTTGCCTTGGTGGGTGGGTATTTTTATGGCAATTAGGTGGATTTGGAATCTTATCACTATTACCCTCCTTGTTATTGGAATAAAAAATGTTTTGGAAAGTAAAATGTCCCCTCTCCCAGTGATTGGAAAATTGTTTACCTTTTTAAAATAAATGAAGCTTATTTCTTGGAACGTAAATGGTCTGCGAGCCTTTCACAAGAAAGGCGCCTTTGATAGTATCTTTGAATTAGATCCTGATATCTTTTGTCTACAAGAAACCAAGGCTCATCCTGATCAGCTACCGCCAGAGGTTCTAAATCCGGCCGGGTATCAGTCTTACTTTGATCATTCCAAGCTACGTCAGGGTTACAGCGGAGTTGCTATCTACATCAAGTCGGAACAGAAAGATCAGATAATGAAAGTGGAATACGGTCTAGGAAAGCCGGACTTAGATCAGGAAGGACGTTTTCTGGCCCTTTTTTTGGGAAAAACCGTTATTATTAACTGTTACTTTCCTAACGGGGGTGGTGGGGAGGATCGGCTGGATTACAAGTTGAGATTTTATGATGAATTTTTAAAATATATAGATAACCTACGCAAGAATCATTACGCGGTAATTTTTTGTGGAGATATAAACACGGCTCATAATGAAATCGACTTGTCTCGGCCAAAAGAAAATTCTGATCACGCTGGATTTCTGAGAATCGAAAGAGACTGGTTGGATAAAGTAATTACCAAAGGTTATTTGGACACCTTTCGCCACTTACATCCTACCCAAATAAAATATAGTTGGTGGGATATGAAAACTTTTGCTCGGGACAGAAATATTGGTTGGCGTTTGGATTACTTTTTCATCTCACCAGAACTTCTCCCCTCTCTCAAACGAGCAGAAATTTTAGATAATATGATGGGCAGTGATCACTGTCCAGTGATGCTAGAGCTGAAATAAATTATGCTCCATACAAAATAGCCCTATTAACAAAGGGTTATTTTGTTGTCCGTTATAAAGGACACAAATCGAAAAGTTATCCACAGGTAAGCATGTAAATGTCCTTTACATGTCTTTTATAAAGAATATAATAATACCAGACCAACACAAGCGGC
>CAZOJH010000087.1:0-2489 GCA_964580125.1 uncultured Candidatus Saccharibacteria bacterium
TGGGTCATCTCAAGCATCCGGTCAGCCAAAGTGGACTTACCGTGATCAATATGGGCTATAATGCTAAAGTTTCTGATATGCTTTAAATCCATCCCGTTTGAAGTTTAACCAATTATTAAATCATCACTTAACTCCCGTTTATAGAACTTCAAACGGGATCCATATCCTTACTTTAGCAGAAAATCGACGGTTTGGAAACAGCTTAATTCCTCTTTCTCACCACATCCTTTTCCGGGTACGAATTTTTTCTGCTAAAAAAATTCTCCGTTTTCGCCTCAGTCAGGCTCAAAAGCCCCTCCAAAGGAAGATGGTTCAACGGGAGGCTTCTACTCTTCCGTTTCTGGCTTAGCTATCTCTAAAAGCTCAAGGTCTGATTCAGCTCCAGTAATCCGCACCACATCCTTATCAATCTTCTTAAATTCTTTATTTGAGGCATTAAAATGGTTCACCGTGGTGGCCAAAGCGTTACCAAGCTTTCCTTGGTATTCCTCAAAACTTTGTAAATGCTTTTGCAAGCCTTCCACATTTTTCTTGATTTCCTTGGCCGACTCTTCTATCTGCATGGCTTTTAGTCCCTGCAGAACGGTCTGCAAATAGGCCAGAAAAGAAGTGGGTGAAACTATTATCACTTTGTATTTATTGGCCGCTCGCTGAATCAAATTATCCGTTTCCTCCGTAATGGCCCCGATTTTATTAACTAACAAATCATAATAAATAGCTTCGTGTGGAATAAACATAAAAGCAAAATCCATAGTCCCCTCTTTCGGCCGAATATATTTTGATGTTTCTTGAATGCGTAATTTTAAATCATTAACAAACGCTTTCTCTAGCTTTTCCTTTTCGTGAGGGTTTTGCTCAACACTTAATTTATTATAATTCTCTAAAGAAAATTTGGAATCCACGGGGATGATCTTATCTTTTACAAAGACCGCAGCGTCCACAATCTCACCATTGGCAAAAGTATATTGCATTTTGTATTGAGTGGGGGCTAACACGTTTTGTAACAGGGTTTCCAGATAGTATTCACCAAGGATTCCGCGGTGCTTGGGATTCTTTAAGATATCCTGCAGGGACTGGAGCTGATCAGCAAAGGAGACCACCTGCTTATTGGTCTCATCAAGCTTGGTCAGGCCTTGGGTCACATCCTTAATAAGCTTGGCGGACTCACTGAACTGAGTACGAATGGAATCATTCATATGCCGGGAAGATTCCGTCATTTTATTATCCACAGTGCGATTTAACTCGTTGATCTGCTGTAAAATAAGGTTCAGCCCGGTATCGTCCTTCTTTATTTCCTCTGGTTTTTTGTTTTTTAGGTTAAGCCAAATAAGAACCGACAGGGCAAGTAAAACTAGAATCAGAATTATGACTAGGGTAATTTCCATGCTGACATTTTACCATGTTATATGCTAAAATAGAAACATATCAGTTAAAACATAAAACAATGTCAATACAACAGGACATGAGAAATAGAGTTAAGGAGGCAATGCTCGCTAGGGATGCCTTAAAATTATTAGTGGTCCGCGGACTGGTATCGGCTTTTACCAATGAATTAGTAGCCACCGGCAGAATACCGCAAGAAGAACTTCCCGATGATGAAGCAATTAATGTTATTAAAAGAGCGGTAAAACAGAGAAAAGATTCTATTGATCACTTTACTAAGGGTAACAGGATGGACTTGGTAGCCAATGAGACGGCCGAATTAGAAATTCTGGAGACCTTCTTGCCGCAAACTATGAGCAAAGAGGAGATCAAAAAAGTGGCGGAGGCTAAGAAAGCTGAACTAAATATCACTGACAAAGCTGGCCTAGGAAAATTTATGGGTATCTTGATGAAGGAACTTAAGGGCAAGGCCAACGGTGATGATGTAAAAGAAGTGGCTGAAAGCCTATTTAATTAGGCCATATTTTGTCGCTTGACAAAATAGGTTGTATTACGTTATAATAGATATCAGATAGATCTTAAAACTCGGGTGAATATCACCCTTTAACATATTGTGTTAGAAACAAAAAAGGATCCTGTATGAATGACAACACGCCGGAGATCGTTGATCCCTTCAGACCAGCGATCGACCATTTCAAGTCACTGGTCAAGGAAGGGTTTCCACACGGACTGGCAGTCGCCAAGGCAGCAGAACTCTTCGGTTTTACCGGGAGTGAACTGTCGACAGAAATGACTAGGCGGTCAAGAATGCGTCGACTGGCACGAACCACCGCCAGGACAATCAGACTTCGCTTCCCCACTAACCATGCCATAGAGATTGACCAATCAAGGGTCGACATCTACGGCTAAGGTCCAAACCATAAGGCGCACGCATCCCGCGGGCGCCTTAAAACTGCTTTGAATTTCAAACAAAAAATGCTATATTCTTTTTGTCGGTAAATATTGGCCCTATCGTCGTCAGATTGGAAGTCTTCGAAAACTGAATATTAATTATGGCCCTATCGTCTATCGGTTAGGACGGAGCCTTCTCAAGGCTCAAAGCGCAG
>CAZOJH010000088.1:0-2486 GCA_964580125.1 uncultured Candidatus Saccharibacteria bacterium
GGAATCGTAGGTCTTCCTAACGTTGGTAAATCAACGTTATTTAACGCGCTGACGAAAAAAGCGGTGCCGTGTGAGAATTATCCATTTTGCACCATTGATCCGTCAGTAGGAGTGGTAGCTGTGCCGGATGACCGCTTGTGGAAACTTTCTGACTTTAGTAAATCATTAAAAACCATACCGGCGGCAGTGGAGTTTGTGGATATTGCTGGACTGGTGAAAGGCGCCTCGGCGGGGGAAGGATTGGGTAATAAGTTTTTGACTAATATTCGGGAGACAGATGCTATTGCGGAAGTGGTACGTATTTTTGAAGATGACAATATTATCCACGTGGCTAATAAAGTGGATCCTTTGTCTGACATTGAGACCATCAATCTGGAGCTGATTCTGGCGGACTTGCAAAGTGTTAGCAAGAGACTCACTAGTATCGTGAGTGAGATAAAAAAAGGCAGTAAGTTGGCTGTGATTGAAAATTCTGCTTTAGTGAAAATCAAGAAACTATTAGAGGAAGGGAGGTTGGCCAAGGAGGCTAATCTTGATGAATTTGAACTAGTGGAAGCTAAAAAACTATGTTTGCTTAGTATGAAGCCGATCCTGTACGTTTTAAATAAAAAGTCTGGCGGCAAAAATTTAGATGAAATAAATGATGAGCGTTGGGAAAAATTGATGAATTTTTTAAAAGAGACTAATTCAAAGCCTGCCCGACCGGGTTTTGTGGGAGGGTATGTGATAGTGGATGCTGGAATTGAAAATGAACTAAAGGATTTTGAGGGTGCTGAAAAAACAGAAATGCGACAGGCTCTCCAATCTGAAGTTCACAGGTGCGAACTTGAGGACGATGGGATTAATAATTTGATAAAAGCCGGGTATGACCTTTTGGGTCTTTTGACTTATTTTACTACCGGAGAAGATGAGACCAGGGCCTGGACCATTAAAAACGGTTGGACCGCACCTGAGGCCGGTACCGCTATCCATATGGATTTTAAGGAAAAATTTGTTCGGGCGGAGGTGATTCCGTGGTGCAAACTCATAGAAGCAGGCTCTTATGGCACCGCGAAGGAAAAGGGCTGGGTAAAAACGGAAGGAAGGGAGTATATTGTAAAAGATGGGGACGTGATTGAGTTTAAAATTTAACTTTTTTATGGTATGATTATATTATTATTAGCAGTTTAATTTTATAAATTTATGGACAATATCATAAACAATAATCAAGCAGTCACTCATCGATCAGGGGTACAAGATTTTTTTCTTTATCTATTTAGCATCATCTGCCTCTACGTTAGCTCTATTAGCTTCATAAGTTTGATGTATGCCGTCATTAACAAATATTTTCCGGACAATCTTTATAGTTATTATTCATCCTCTAGTGCCAGGTGGGCAATCGCTTCTCTGATCATCTTCTTTCCAATTTTTATTTTGCTTTCCTGGGTCATCAACAAATCCATTATTAAGTTTCCCGAAATGGCTAACTTGGGTATTAGAAAGGTATTATATTATTTTACACTTTTTGTCGCTGGACTAACTATGGCTATTGACCTGGTTACCCTTATCTTTTATTTTCTTGATGGAGAAATATCTCCTCGGTTCATTTTAAAAGTTCTATCCGTCCTCGTTGTCGGTATAATAGTCTTTGGATATTACCTTTATGACTTGAAACGTGATGTTACCCAACCAAGCAGCACACCTAAAATAATGGCCGTTATCGTGGCTGTTCTTGTCCTCCTTGCTCTCATTTTCGGTTTTGTTACCTTTGGCTCACCAACCCAGGCCAGAAAGATAAAATTTGATAATCAAAGGTCTGGTGATCTATCAAATATCCAGAATGCTGTTACTGATTATTACAACAGAAATGGCAGTATTCTTCCAAAGTCTCTTCCTCTTTTGTCTCAAGGTTCCCCCTACTATATTTCTAATTTAGAGGATCCAGAGACAAAGGCTGATTATGAATATCAAGTCGTCTCACAAAATCAATATAAGCTTTGTGCCACCTTTTCTTTAGACAGTTCAGTCCAGGATCAGACAGATTATGGTTATCGGAGATCAGATAAGTGGCCACATGGGGTTGGCAGAACTTGTTTTGACAGGACGGCTGGAGAAATACTTGACGGGATAAAAGATTAATCTTTTGTTATTAAACAAAAAACACCGCTAGGCTTTGCTTGGCGGTGTTTTTTGTTGTAGGATAAAGAGATGAAAAGCAAAAAACTTGGGGACTATAATCATTTAAAAATAGAGCCAAAGTGGCGTAAGGTTTGGGATAAGAAGAAGGTAAATCTGATTAAAGATACCACTAAAGGTAAAAAAGCTTATGTCCTAGATATGTTTCCATATCCGTCCGGTGACGGTCTTCACGTGGGTCATCCCCGTGGTTATATAGCTACAGATGTATATTCTAGGTATAAAAGAATGCATGGTTTCAATGTCCTTCATCCCATGGGTTGGGATGCCTTTGGTCTGCCTGCGGAAAACTATGCTATTAAGAACAAGAT
>CAZOJH010000089.1:0-2483 GCA_964580125.1 uncultured Candidatus Saccharibacteria bacterium
TAGGATCATAGGGAAAGTGACGAACGTAATCATCTTCCGGTGGTACTTCGTAAATTTCAACTGTGGGATATTGGGCATAGACCTGCGCCTCAATCAAATTCTTAAATCTTTTTTCGGAGGCCCAAATATAAAAGTGAACTTGACCCTCAATAGATACGAGCTCCAAAGAAAACCAGGGGGCTACTTTACCTTCAATATAAGCTTCGGTATAAGTGGCCGCTCCGGATTGTTGCATGGCACCAAAAATTATCTCCATCGCTAAAGGAGATTTTTGGATATCTTTTGGAATTTTTATCTCTAATAGTATTGGCTTCTGCTTAAACAAAAATCTGAGCTGGACGTATCTAACCCACAGTAAAATAACCACGTAAATTAAAATGACTGGAACGACAATTGGTGACAAAACAAAAAGTATCTTATAGATTAACGGTAATATCTCAGTATTAAATTTGTAGAGAAATTCAAAAAGCATGAATATATTTTATCATAAACCGGTTATTTTGCCAAACAAAAAGGCGCCCTGAGGGCGCCATCTTGTTTTTAATTGTTATGATTTTACTATCTCGTACTTACCCTCCTTATTCTTCTTGAAAAACTTAGGGTTTTGTAGATTTATTACAATAGTGTTTTCCTTGACGTAACGCTCTTTCATAACCTTTTCTATTACCTCGGCCTTAGTCAGTGGGCCATTCTTCTCCAAAATCTTCTTGATCACCTCCTTGACTACACCACTCATATATCCCCATTCGGACAAAGCGTATAATCCTCTTCCCACCAAGACAAACCGAGGGTCTTTGATTAACTCATTATGGCAGGTAGCCACGTGAGCTTTGATTTTAAAGACCTCGGTGATGATCTTTACAACTTCTCTAAAGTGAATTGGTGAACCATGCCTTCTGATAATCAAATAAGCATAATCTCGCATACCCTTTGTACTAATATTGGATGATTCACTTTTACCCCATTCACCGAGAGTGTTTTTACCAATCTTTTTAGATAGACCTAACCAACGTCTAGCAATCTCATCATTTTTATATTTATCAGAAACATCTTCAATCTGAGCTAAGAAGGATTTTATGATATCTGGTTCTGAAAGTAAGTCTTCGCTTTTTAAAGTAGCGTATAGCTTTTTCAGGGCTTCGTGAACTTTCTCAGAAAGGGCACTATCAATAAACCAGCGGTGTTTAAAATCATCATCTTCCTTAATTTTATTAAAAGGATGACCAACCACCAAGATAAAATTAATATGGCTCTGAACAGAACGATCAGTAGAAATATAATCTAATAGATCCTGCTCTACTACGATACCACCAAGGGTGTGTATAACCTTCTCAACTTCATCAAAAACTGGCTTTTGGTCAGTGTATTCTTTAGACTTTCTAATTACGGTCAAAGCATGGTTTTCTATCTGTCTCACACGCTCACGGGTAATACCGTAGGTCTTACCTATGGCGTCCAGGGTCATAGGTAGAGAATCCTTACCGAGACCATATCTCTTTATCATTACGTCACGAGACCGAGGAGAAAGAGCTCCAATTAAGGCTTTAGTGGCTTGCTTTGGCTTAAAATTAATGATTGTTGACATGGGTATAAATTTATTGTTTTGACTAATAATAATGTCTTATGTCTAGTATAGCACCCTTCTTATTTTAAGTCAAATGCTAGTTAGTAATCAAACTTAGGATCCTTTCCTTGATGAACATCTTCTTTTTTATCTCTTTACCAAGGAGCAACTTACTAACATCTTCTCGGGCCATAGCAACTTTTTCAACCTCCTCCTGAGTAGAACCAATGTTCATTTCAAAGGAAGCGCGGGGTTTGCCATTGATCTGAACTAAAATCAGAATCTTTTCAGAAACAATTTTTGTCCCATCATAATCTGGCCATTTTTCTAGGTGAATAGATTTTTTATGACCTAAGATAGACCAGATTTCCTCCGTTAAATGTGGGGCAAATGGAGCCAACAATTTAAGAATTATTTCGTAATCCTTTTTACTCAAACCACTTTTTTCAGCCAGGTTAACTAAAATCATAAAAGCAGAGACCGCTGTGTTAAAATTAAAATTCAAAATGTCCTCTGTTACTTTTTTAATAGTCTTATGGAGGAGGGTTTCAAATTCAGAATTGGCTCCCGAGGAGAAACCTTTTTCCCGATTCAAGGTTTCACCTCCGGAGACCTTATCTTGGAGCTTCCAGACTTTGTCCAAGAAACGCCTTGAGCCCACCATATTGTCCGTACTCCAAGCAATCTCTTGATCAAACGGACCCATAAACATCTCATACACACGTAAAGTATCTGCCCCCACATTTTTGACTACCTCATCAGGATTGATCACGTTGCCCCAGCGTTTGCTCATTTTACGAGAGTCAGTGCCTAAAACCATTCCCTGATTTTTTAACTGATGAAATGGTTCCTTTTCACTGACGGCGCCAATATCAAATAGAAACTTATGCCAAAAACGGGCGTAGATAAGGTGCCTAGT
>CAZOJH010000090.1:0-2477 GCA_964580125.1 uncultured Candidatus Saccharibacteria bacterium
ACTTTAAGACTTACTGTTAAAGGTATTCTGTAAAATCTATCTTATTTAATGTCCACTCCCGTAGAAAAAATAAAAGAAAGACTGAATATTGTGGATCTTTTGGGTACCTATATCAAGCTCGAGAAAGCGGGGAAGAACCTGAAAGCGCGGTGCCCGTTCCATAATGAAAAGACTCCCAGCTTTTTTGTCTCACCCGAACGTGATTCCTATTATTGTTTTGGTTGTGGGGCCAAAGGCGATATTTTTACCTTTGTACAGGAGTTTGAAGGAGTAGACTTTTTTGGCGCTCTTAAGATGCTCGCGGAAAGAACCGGAGTGACCTTAGAGCGAGGAAGTTTTGAAAAAAAGGATGACAAGGAGGCAATTTTCAATGCCCTAGAAGCCGCCACTCAATTCTTTGAATCAAATTTACCAAAATCAAATAGCGCGCAAAAATATTTGGAAAAGCGTGGACTCACAGAAAAGACAATCAAAGAATGGCGGATAGGCTTTGTGGCGGATGACTGGCGAACTCTGTATGACTATCTCAATGCCAGAAAATTTACGGATAGTGAGATCGAGCAAGCGGGACTAATAAAACGAAATGAAACCAGGCAGGATAGTTTTTATGACCGCTTCCGCGGTCGGATTATGTTCCCGATTCGGGATTCTGCTTCCCGGGTGGTCGGTTTTTCCGGCCGGATATTACCAGAAAATGATGACGGAAAGTCCGCTAAATATTTAAACAGCCCAGAAACAGCAGTCTTCAATAAATCCCGCTTACTTTATGGTTTTGATTTGGCCAAGCTCCATATTAAAAAGTTTGATTATGCGGTGATTGTGGAAGGACAGATGGATATCATAATGTGTCATCAAGCCGGCTTTCAAAATGTAGTGGCCACTTCTGGTACCGCTCTGACTCCGGAACATCTAACCCTATTAAGAAGGATTTCTAACCGAGTGATTATGGCTTTTGATGCTGATAAGGCCGGGTTCAATGCCGCTACCAAAGCTTGGCAACTTGCCTTATCATTAGGGATGGAAGTAAAGATTGCCGAATTTAAGGAGGGCAAGGATCCCGCGGACGTGATTTTAAGCACGGATGGCAAAGAAAAGTTTAAGGAAGCGCTCAAGGACTCCATGCACATCATTGATTTTTACCTGGCTAAAATATTATCAGAGAAATTAGATGAAAGAAAAACTGGTAAAGAGGTTCAAGAGAAGATATTGCCGTTTTTGGTTTTGATTGAAAGTAGTATTGAGAAATCACACTGGGTAAAAAAGATTTCTGATAAATGTGGAATAGCGGAATCCGCTATTTGGGAGGATTTAAAAAAGGTTAAGGTAGAGCCAGGGGTAGCGGGGGTAGAAACCAAGGTGGCTGATTATAAAGATCATGTCGTTATTGGCCGAGTAGATTCTATTGAGCGCCGAGTATTTGGTGTTATAAACTGGCTAGAAAAAGACACAGAGAAGATTATTGATGTAGATAAATCAAAAGATAAGGTAAAAGAAATAATTGGTGAAGATAATTTTAAAAAATGGTTAGGGGCGCCAGAAGCGGTTTTAAATGAAGCCACGTTTGAGGCAGAGCAATATTATGATAAAAAGAAGATTCAGATAGTGTTAGATGAGCTTTTAAAAGAACTAGAAAAGGAATACGTCAAGCGTGATCTGACCGGGGCGATGGGGGAGATGATCAAGGCGGAAAAGGAGAAAGATTTTAAAAAACGTGATATATTGGCAGAGAAATGCAACGAACTTACTAAAAAATTAGCAAAATTAAAATAAAAAAATGAAGAAAAAAATAACAAAAAAAGTAGTAAAGAAAATTGCTAAAAAGAACGTCAAAAAAGTCTCTCCGGCTAAAAAAGTAATTGCCAAGCCTAAAAAGAAAAGTGGAGTAGATAAAAAGAAAGAATTTGAGGTTAAGACCTTAAAACTTCTAGCCAAGGGGCGAGAGAGGGGTTTTATTACTTATGATGAAATTTTGAAAGAGTTTCCTAACATTGAAACGGATGTGATGTTTTTGGACGAGTTATATAACCGCTTATCTACTACTGGGGTGGATGTACTTGAAGGTGGAGGGATGCTCAATATTGAAAAGGAGGAAGAACTAATAAAGAAATATGCCTATGGTGGTAGAGGAGGTGATTCTTCCTACGATTCTATACAGATGTATTTGAAGGAGATTGGTCAGTACCCACTGATTTCTGCCAGTATGGAAAAAGACTTGGCTAAAAAGATCCAGGTGGGGGATGAAGAGGCTAAAAATTTGCTCGCTCGAGCCAACTTACGCTTGGTAGTCTCTATTGCCAAGAAATATGTGGGCCGAAGTGCGGATCTGACCTTGCTTGATTTGATTCAAGAAGGAAATTTGGGTTTGTTTAAGGCAGTGGATAAATTTGATTGGACCAAAGGTTATAAGTTTTCTACTTATGCCACCTGGTGGATCAGGCAGGCCATAACAAGAGCTTTGGCGGATCAGAGCCGAACCA
>CAZOJH010000091.1:0-1422 GCA_964580125.1 uncultured Candidatus Saccharibacteria bacterium
CTTATCTCCCAGTCGATAACCTAGTCGATTGTTGATATTTCTTAGCCGCTCTACATCCACTAATAACAGACCGAGCAGTTGATTACTTTTCTGGGCATTATTAATAGCATTTGACAGATATTCATTAAAGAGAGAACGGTTAGGCAAATTCGTGAGAGGATCTAGGGAAGATTCCTCTTGAGTCCTGTTATCAAAACTAAGGGTCTGGGATGGGGAATTATGGAGAATTAGGGTACTTTTTGTGTGGAGGTTATTCTGGCTATAATTTGCTTCATTTTCCGTTAGATCCACTCGTAGCTGTCCTGAACTTTTAATCATTGCTTGCTCTATTTTTTCTTGACTGGCTATTAAATGAAAACTGGCATTTATATCACAGCCAAAGTTAATTAAATCACCATCTTTTAATTCATGAACCAAGCATTTAGACCCATTGACATAAATACCATTATGACTTTTATTTCCCTCTAAATCACCATCAAGAATCCAATAGGAAAATTTTTGGCGATCAATACTCTTTTTAATTAAAGTCGCATGATAGCGAGACGCGTGTTTGGAGCGAAGAACAATTTGATTATCGGACTTACGGCCGAGAGAATATTTCATGTCTTCTAGGGTAATTGTTCTTCTCCCTTGAGGATCTTCCACAATGAGGAGATAACGGGAATTGGATGAACCATTAATCATTTTTTCGATACCTCGACAAAATATAAGTTAATATGCTCCCTCAAAAAGTCATGGCTTATTCGTCTTTGACTTAATTTATTTTCTCAATAAAGTGTTGGGTGTGATTCGGAACAGTTACTTAACGGCAATTGCGTCACATCTTCTGGTTTCAAGGACTGAGTCAACCAAAATCCTTGTACTTCTCCAAGTTCTGTTCTAGGCCAATTATAGTCGATAACATGGCTAAATGCTCGGTTTTTGATGGTAAAGATTGGATAAAGGTTCGATCTTCAAACTGTCGAGGGGATATTTATAAATATAACTTAAGAAGGAATAGCCAGCATCAAAATTATCTAAAACTAACTGTACCCCTAATTACTTGGCTTAAAGCTGACCCCGCTCCCACGCAGTTTTAACGAGTAATTCAGATAGTCAACAGCTTACCGACAATCAGCCATTATCAGTCATCCTTAAACTGGTACAAATGTATGAACAACCCCGTGTAAGCATCCCACTTGCAAAGCTAATGCTTTCCAGCGTTTGGGGGAGACAGTTCCTCCACGGACATCTGAGAGCAAATCGGTTTTTAGTGGTACGACTAACTGCCAATCAAACTTTAAAAACCCGCTCCCTTCTCCCCACTTCCCACTCCCCAACGGAGGGTTTGGGGGGTAGAATCCCCCAAGAGTCAAAGATTAGGTGATAAAATCGGAAATAACAGCCAATTCTAACTCTTTTCGCGCAAAATGCAAATGCTAT
>CAZOJH010000091.1:1432-2452 GCA_964580125.1 uncultured Candidatus Saccharibacteria bacterium
ACAGCCAATTCTAGCAGAGAGTTTCCCTTTAAAAATCCCAACCTAGTAAATTGACAAAAATGAGATGCAACCGACAGGAGTTCTCCCTATGGATAGCAACCGATTAATCGAAGAATTAAAAAATCCCGACTTTTATCCTCATTCTGTCAAAATTCCCGTTGAAATTATCCAAACCCATGCTTCAATTATCTTCTTAACAGGAGATTATGCCTATAAACTCAAGAAACCAGTTAATTATAATTTTTTAGATTTCTCCACTTTAGAAAAGAGAAAGTATTATCTAGAACAGGAACTAGAGTTAAATAAAAAGGTCGCCAATAATATCTATCTAGAAGTTTTGTCAATTAATTATCAACAGGGTAGCATAAGTTTAAATGGAAAAGGAAAAGCAATCGAGTATCTTTTAAAAATGAATCAGTTTCCTCAAGAATGTTTACTAAGTAAAATGTTTGAACGGGGAAAATTAACGGAAAAAGCTATAGAGTCTTTAGCTCAAAAAGTGGCAGGATTTCATCGGCAAGCGGCGACTAATTCCTATATTAATCAGTTTGGTAATTTAGAAGTTATTAAACAAGCTTTTGATGAAAACTACCAACAAACTGAGAAATATATTAATTTTGTCCAAACCCAAAAGCAATACGATGAAACGAAAGCTTATACAGATAAATTCTTTGCAGAACACCGAGATTGGTTAGAGGAAAGACAAATAAAAGGGATGATTCGCGAATGTCACGGCGACTTACATTTAAATAATATCTGTCAGTGGCAGGGAGAAATACAATTATTTGATCGCATAGAATTTAATGAATCTTTTCGCTTCGTTGATGTCATGTATGATATTGCTTTTACAGCGATGGATTTAACCGCTAGGGGGAGAGAAGATTTCGCTAATTTATTTGTCAATACTTATTTAGAACAAACCGCTGACTGGGAGGGTTTAAAAGTCTTGCCTCTCTACCTGACTAGACAAGCGTATGTGAGGGCAAAAGTCAATAGTTTTCTGCTTGATGGTGACACTTT
>CAZOJH010000092.1:0-2078 GCA_964580125.1 uncultured Candidatus Saccharibacteria bacterium
TTTGTCTTGCTAATCGGTACCTTTAATATTTCTGCCACTTTAATGGCGTAGGCTACGTTAGCCAAATTGTGTTCCCCCTGCATCTTTAATTTCCAACCTTTTGGGACCACATCTCTGTCCACTATAAATTTAGAGCCCGTTGTTTTTCCAATCTTGTCAGCCACCTCTTTTCCGCAAATTATAAAATCCTCCGGTTTTTGATATTTATATATATTGGCCTTGTCAGTAAAATACTTTTCCAGAGCTTCCGTTTGATCATGACTACCCTTCAGATAAAAATTCAAATGATCCGGCATTATATTCGTAAAGACGGAAATCTGTGGACTTTTTTTAATCAAACCAAAACCGTGAAGACACCAAGAATCAAGCTCCATCACTACCAAATCTCCTGGCTTAATCTTTTTTAATAAAGAAAGGGCAGATGTACCCTGAATATTACCGCCAAGATGGACTTTCTGACCAAAGGTGGATTTTAAGATATCATAAATCAAGCTTGCAGTTGTAGTTTTACCTCTGGTACCAGTCACACCAATCAAGGTGATGTCTTTGGCTTGTTCCAGAAAAAGCGATTCACTTTCATAAACCGGGATATTATTCATCTGCGCCTCCAGTAGATAAGGTGAGTCAACTGGTACATTTCCAGGTTGAATTATAAAATCAACATTTTTAAAATCTTCTAATTTGTGTCCACCCAAATGAAGAACATAGCTGCCGGTTTTTACTTTAAAACTTTTGAGTTTTTTAACTGACGACTCCAGCTCTTTTTCTGTTTTTAAATCAGTGATAATTAGATTGGCCCCACAACTTAGTAAAAACTTGGCATCATTAAGCGCCCCACCCAAAAGCCCTAAACCCATGATGGTTACCTTCTTCCCTTTAAAATATTCCTTGTAATTTTGCATATTATTTTAATTTCTTTACCGCTTCAATTATACCACGTGGATTAATTACTTTTTGACCATTCTTATTTTCACCAGCGGTGTTTCTTACTATTTTTATAAAATCTTTATCCGACAAATCTGCTTTTACCTGTAAAGCAAGAGCAAACACACCTGATAAGTATGGTATGGCCCAACTCCACCCACCACTTGCATCGTGGCGATATTCATTGTCACCCTGCCGTGAAGCCATGGTTCTATAGTCTGAGGGAACTATTATTAATTTACCAAATCTTTCTTTCCATGAGAAATCCCCATTACGCCAAAGATCAAAATCATAATCATCAAATTGATCTTTATCTTCCTTTGAACCCCCGCCCGTAATTAAGTTTGACTTAAAATAATCACTATCAACTACAATGATGCCTGATTTATTAGCTCTTTCCTTAATATCTAACCATTCTTTTAGCCCGGGGACTTTTTGAGAGCCTTTGGAAACGCTCACTACTCTTATTTTTTGTTCGTGCGCTTCATTATATTTGATAATATCTTCAAGAGCTCTAATATATCCCAAAAAATTATTTTCACCTGACATCGCCGCACAATAATACAACTCAACACCAGGCGCGACTCCACAACTTTTTCCTGCAAGTAAACTGGCAACTGCAGGGCCGTGCATACTTGTATTTTCTTCAATTTTTTCTGGATCGCCATCTCTATACTCATTATTAGCGATAAGATTGTCCCTAAATTCAACATGACTTGGTGCTATTTTTTGGTCAATAATGGCAACCACGACACCCTCACCAGTCACCCCCTCTGCATGAAGTAATCTAACCCCCAGGCCAGGGTTTTTATCTTGCTCAATTAACCTTTCTGGATCAAAACCTTCTGGTAATTTCGCTGGCCAAGGAAAATTTGAGTCAAACGATGTCGTCTCCAAAAGATCTCTGGGTATATAGCTTATATCTTGAGCCTGAGCTATTTGTTCTGGTAGCTCGCTTTCAGAATATTCTCCAAGAGTTAAGTCTAAAAACTTTGGAATTTCAATCCTAGCCACAGTTTCACTGTCCTTTTTTCCTTCAAGCTGTTCCATATTATTTTAATTTCTTTACGGCCTCGATTATACCACGCGGATTAATTACTTTTAGACCTTTGATATTTATAGACACAGTACTATGAATAATTTCAATCATTTCA
>CAZOJH010000092.1:2088-2449 GCA_964580125.1 uncultured Candidatus Saccharibacteria bacterium
CCATCTTTAAATCTCCTTTAATTTGTAACATTAAAGAAAATATTCCTGCCAAATACGGAATTGACCAACTAATTCCGCCCCTTCCATCATACGAATACTCATCTGGGCCATCGGCAGTCTTTTTGTTCCAGGATGATGCAATCGTACGATAATCACAAGGTACAATAATTCTATCTTTTCTATCCCAGGTTGAATCAATCATATCTAAGACTTTTATTCTTTTACCAACGGCAAGCCATAAATCATAATTATCAATATTCTCTTTATCGCCAAGACTACCACCGCCAGTAAAATTATTCGAAAAGAAGGTATTAGCGTCAACAACAATTATTCCAGCATCTTTCGCCCTTTTCACCGCTTC
>CAZOJH010000093.1:0-2431 GCA_964580125.1 uncultured Candidatus Saccharibacteria bacterium
AAGATCAATTTTACGACAATCACAATTATTTTTATAAGTTGAAATCTAGAGCTTCTGTAAAGATCTTGGAAGATCGAAGAAGAGTAGCATTTCTAATTTCCATTCCGTAACAGAAACGATTCTATTAATGTTTGGAGGTTTTGTCAACAACATCTTTCAGTGCATTGGCAAGCTTTTTGGGGTCATGTCTAATGAGACTTCTTTTAATACGATCCGCCATTCCCTGACTAAAAACAGATTCACCTAAAACATCCACTCTAATGATCTTGGCATCAGTTACATGTTTATCATCCAAGTCATCCTCCACCTTAACAACATTATCAGATTTTTGGTACCACGATAATACTTCTGCATTGGGAGATTTGGTATTTAAAATCACATAATCTAAAAATCCTGAACCTAAATATTTTTCAATTTCATAAATATGATCGGACGCGGCAAAATCATCGGTTTGACCAAGTTTAGTCATTAAATTAACTATATAAATCTTTTTTGCTTTAGCATCGGAAACAACTGACGCGAAATCGTCAATTAAAAGATTTGGAATAATGCTGGTATATAAATCTCCGGGACCTAATATTATGAAATCAGCGTTTTGGATAACTTCTTTAGCTTGAGGATTCAAAATAGCTTCAGGAGCCACATACATATAATCAATTCGAGGACGTTTTGTGTACGAAGTATCGATTTTCTCTTCACCCTCTATTAAAGATCCATCCTTATATTTAGCACAAAGAGTACATTTAGAAAAAGTTACGGGAATAACATTTCCTTTTATATTTAAAATACTAGAAATTTCTTCTAAAGCTTGTTGAGGGGAACCTGTTATTTTTTCTAAAGCGGAAATAAAGATATTACCAAAGTTATGACCTTCCAGATCACCATTTTCAAAACGATACGTAAAAAGTTTTCGCCAAATTTCAGGAGAATCGGATAAAGCAACTAAGGCCTGACGTAAATCACCTGGAGGTAAAACACCCAATTGGTCACGTAAACGACCGGTAGAACCACCGGAATCCAGCATAGTAACAACTGCACTTAAATTAACATCATAATCTTTTAAACCAGAAAGAACTGAAAAGGTACCTGTACCACCGCCTATTACTACAATATTTGGTTGATTCATTATTTGAGTATATCACCCAATATGCTAGAATTCGATTGTTCTCATCTTGAAATTGGGGGTCAGTAGCTCAAATGGTTAGAGCGCGTATCTGATAAGTACGAGGTAGAAGGTTCGATCCCTTCCTGACCCACCATAAAAATTAAGGGCACCCTTTGGTGGCCGTAATTTTTTATATTGAGTAGTGAGGGAACGAATGCCGGAGTTGCGACGGCAACGAGGCGGGGTCGAGCAGAAATTTAGCAAAATTTCATGCGTGACCGATCCCTTCCAAAAGTCTTAAAAAATTCCAAACAATATCCTATGCAACTAGAACAACTACGCCAAAAACTAAAAGAATTAAGAACTGAACGAGAAGCCATTACAATGGAAAAAGGTTTAGTAGCGAGAGAAAACAACGATTTAAGAGAAAACTTTGCATACGATTATTGGTGTGAAAAAGAACACGTTATAACAACACAAATTCATAAATTAATGGAAGAAATTGATGGAATAGCTAGAAAAAATAAACCAGCAACTTCCAGAAAACTTTTAAAAAGTAAACCTGAGATTAAAATCAAAGATTTACCAAAGAAAAAGTGGCTCTAAAATATTTAAAAACCACTAATATATTAATAATTGTTTTTTGAAAATAATTGAAAAATTTACCTGAATAATATAGAAACTGTTTAAGAGATCAAAGGCAAGAATAATGCCTCGACGCGAAGATTTGGGCTCATCTTCAAACCTGCTCAAGCTAATATCGCAAGGCGCGCATATTAGCATAACCTTCCACGTTTTAAGCTAGTTAGTGGTTGGTGTACTTAGTTTTTCAATAACCATTGATATCAATTAAAAATTAATATTCAAACATATTATCGATCATAAGTACGTTTTACTCCCTTAGAAAGGAGGTGATCCAGCCGCAGATTCCCCTACGGCTACCTTGTTTCGACTTCATCCTTATCACTGATTCCACCTTGAGACCATAATAAAATGATACTTCGGGTGGCCCCAGCTTTACTGACGTGACGGGCAGTGTGTGCAAGACCCGAGAACGTATTCACCGTGGTATGTCTGACCCACGATTACTAGCGATTCCAACTTCATAGAGGCGAATTGCAGCCTCTAATCTGAACTGAGACCGGCTTTTTGAGATTAGCTCCACCTCGCGGTTTGGCAACTCTCTGTACCGGCCATTGTAGCATGCTTCTGGCCCAAGGCATAAGGGCAATACCGACTTGACGTCATCCCCGCCTTCCTCCCCGTTGCCGAGGCAGTTCCGCTAGAGTGATACAACTAACGGTAGGGGTTGCGCTCGTTAGCCCA
>CAZOJH010000094.1:0-1206 GCA_964580125.1 uncultured Candidatus Saccharibacteria bacterium
ATGGTAATTATTTTTATATCCGGCGAGTGAATTTTTTTCATGAACGCATACAAGGTAGTGGTTTTACCGGAACCGGTAGGACCGGTGATGAGAAGCATACCGTTTGGTCTTTTAATTTGCTCCATCAGTGTTGCTAGAGTGCGGTCTTGGATACCCAGCTCTTCAATAGGTACCGCAATAGATTTTGGGTTCAAAAGACGCATTACAATACTTTCATTGTAAGCACCAGGTAAAATAGAAGAACGGATTTCAATATCATTGTTTAATATTTTTACACTAAAGCGTCCGTCTTGGGCGGCATTTTTTATGTTTAATTTCATTCCAGACAAAAGCTTGATTCTAGAAAGTAATAGCTCATAAGTTTCCGGATCAAACTCAGAAACGTTTATGAGTGCGCCGTCCAGGCGGAAGCGGATACGGACATATTTTTCCTCCGGTTCAATATGAATATCCGAAGCGGAGAGAGCTAGGGCACCGGCAATCATAGCTTCCATCATTTTGGAAATCTTGTAAGCTTTTTTTAGTGCTAAAATTTCTGTGATAATGGTGGTGACATCAGTAATCTTTTTGATTTTAGACATATAGTCTGCCACTTGGTCTGTAGAAATATCAAAGGTTCCAGCCGTGGCGCTAGTAGCATAAGACAAATCTTTGTATCTTTCCCAAGCTTTTTCCAAGCTGGCGGTGGTGGCCATGCTTATTTGTAATTTATAACCATCTTCCTCCAGTTTTTTTAATATGATAGCCGCCTTGTCATTCTTGGGGGAGAAAACAGCTACCTGAATTTTTTTATTTATTTTATCAAAAACGGCCATCTTGGCTTCTCGGGCTAGGTCTTCTGGAATAAGGCGGAGAGCGTCAGTGTTTATAGGTAAGGGTTTTAAGTCAATGAAATTCAAGCCATATCTGGTGGCTAAAATACGCACAACATCCTCCTCCTCTTTTTTACGGAGCTCTTCTAGGCGGATATCTCTTTTTTCTTCATTGTCAAAGGTGGGCATATATGAATATTATATCATAAATCTTTTTTTCTTGTTAGAGTTTTTGTTTATGCTAAGATAGGTAAATGAAATATTTAAGTAAAAGTGTGGTGGAAACAGGGGCCGTAGCTCTTAGTCTTGTAAATAAATTAAAAGAAATAAAATCTGACAAAGCCGTGTCCATAGGCTTGTTTGGTGATTTAGGTTCTGGTAAAACTACTTTTAC
>CAZOJH010000094.1:1216-2424 GCA_964580125.1 uncultured Candidatus Saccharibacteria bacterium
TCAAGCCTTGGGAAAAATATTAGGGGTGGCAGAAGTGATGACCAGCCCCACTTTTGTAATAGAAAAAAGATATGACCTGGATGGCGCGTATGGCTTTAAAAAGCTAATCCATATTGATGCCTACCGTCTTGATTCAGACAGTGAGATTTTAAATTTGAATTTTCAGGAAGATTTGAATAATCCGGATAATTTAATCTTAATAGAATGGCCGGAAAGAGTATCTGGCGCCTTACCGGAGAATATTATCAGAGTAAACTTTAAGTTCGTTTCTGAATTTGAGCGGGAGATAGATGTGGTATAATGTCTGTAAATGGCTAAGACAAATAAAAAATTAGTTCTGCTAGATGTGCATGCTATTGTGCACCGGGCTTATCATGCTTTGCCGGATTTTATGAGCAGTAAGGGCTTACCCACTGGCGCTTTGTATGGCTTGTCCACTATGCTCCTAAAGATAATTAGTGATATCAAGCCAGACTATATTATTGCCTGTTATGACTTACCAAAGCCTACTTATAGGCATGAAGCATATAAAGATTATAAAGCCGGCCGGGCTAAAACTGATGGCGAGCTCATAGAACAGCTAAAAACGTCTCGGGCAATTTTTGAGGCTTTTAATATTCCAATGTATGAGCAAGAAGGCTTTGAGGCGGCTGATATGATAGGTACTTTGGTGGAAAACGTTTTCAATGTTAATAAAAATAAAAAAACAGGAAAAGAAGAAATAGATATAGTGATTGCTTCCGGTGATATGGATACTTTACAGCTGACTGTGGATGATAAAGTGCGCGTGTATACTTTGAAGAAGGGTATAAAAGACACTATTATTTATAATGAAGCGGCAGTGGTGGAGCGGTTTGGCTTCTCTCCAAAACTCTTGCCTGATTACAAAGGCCTTCGTGGTGATCCATCGGATAATATTATTGGTATCAAAGGCATAGGAGAAAAAACCGCGCAGATTTTGATTAGTAATTTTGGTAGTATTGAAGATATTTATAAAAAGTTAAAAGCTAAAGGCGGCGAGGAAGCTTTTAAAAAAGTGGGTATTACGGAGAGGATAATTGGCCTCTTAAAAGAGGGGGAAGAAGAAGCTTTGTTTTCTAAAATGCTTGGGACTATCCGCCGTGATGCCCCAATAGAGTTTGCCATACCGGAAAAAACTTGGGTGGAGAATTTGGCTGAAGAGAAAGTGCTTAAAATTTGGAGTGAGT
>CAZOJH010000095.1:0-2421 GCA_964580125.1 uncultured Candidatus Saccharibacteria bacterium
TTAAGCCATTAGCAACCGTCAGGTCGCTGGCTCATTTTTACTCATCAACTCAGGCCGGCCGCCTTGGCTAGACGGGGAACTTTGATCAATATTGTTGTCCTTAGCAGGAGGCAACTTTGGTTTTGATAAATATCTGTCATCAAACCTAAATATGAAAGTAGATATTGCCAATGTCTGGTTAAACAATTTTGATTTAGATACTTTTGTGCCAAAAATAAGCAAGATCGATTCAGAAGATCTGGCGGTTGTTAATGGACTTAGTCTATTTTAAATTATGGCTAATTTAATTACCGAAAAACAAAAAAAAGCAAACAAAGTAGATTATTTAATCAGACTTTTTTCAGTTTCCTTGCTTGTTGCGTCCCTTCTGGGAATTTTCTTTTTAGCTTACGTTGTACCATATTATATTTCAGTAAGTAAAAAAGATCTCACTGTAGCTGAACAGCTTAAGTCAGTAATCAATAGTGAAAATAAAGAAAATGTAGGCGAAAGTGTGTCCCAGATTGTCAGCCAAACGCGTGACGAGCTTAAAGCCGTTGATACTTATACCATTAATAGTGTTTTTCCATCAAGTTATTTTAGTAAGATTATTGCAAACAAGAACGCCAACATAAGTATTACTAAATTATCTTTTAATACCGTTAATACCAAAGAGGTCCTGTTTCTGGTTAGCGGCATCTCAAAAAACCGAGAAGGCTTGGTTTCTTTTATAGATGATCTAAAATTTAAGGCCGGTTTTGCCAACGTAGAGTCGCCTGTTTCTGACTTTGCTAAGGACAGCAATATTTCGTTCACCCTAAATATTAAAACTGCCATATGAGATTAAATTATTCAAAAAAAATATTAATACTGTCCCTGGTGGTCTTTGCTAGTATTTTAACTTTAGATATTATTTTTACTAATATGCTTTTAGGTAAGATTGTTAGTATCAATGATAAAATAAAACAATCAGATATTTCCTCTCAAAAGAGGGAGGAGGAGCTAATCTTAAAGGGTTTAATTGCCAGCTCAAAAGTTGAAAGAGAAAAACTAACTGGATATTTTGTAGGGGCCGGTAATGCGGAAACGGTAAATTTCACTAAATATCTTGAAGAGCTGGCCTTAGAAGCCGGGGTCACCCAGAGGAAGTCATTGGACTATGAATCAGCAAACGAACTAAGTTCGTCTGAAATAGTTTCCGCCATAAGATACAGATTTAATGTTACTGGTAAATGGACAAATGTCTTTTATTTTTTACAAATGATAGAAAATTTGCCGAAAGTATTATCTCTCAATAATATTTCCGTGAGTGTTAATCCGGGAGCGGTTTCAGCGAGTGAAGCAAAATCTGGAGCAAAGACCTGGTCTGCAGATCTAGATTTCTCAGTTGTTAAGTTAAAAAAATGATTTTAAATATTGTCCTGGACAAAAGGTATGAAAAATGAAAATTTTAAAAAAATAATACGTGATTGGAAAATAATTATCTCAGTTTTTGGAGTCGGGCTTATTTCCTTGTCCGTTTTTGGTTGGTGGATATATTTAAGTGACAAAATTGCTGGTGGTTATTTGACCCCTAAAGTTGAAACATCAGAAATGCTCATTAAAACCTTGGATGAGAAAAGACTAAAATCCAGCCTGCTTATTTTGGAAACTAAACAAGCTGACTTCCTAAGGTTAAAAGAAATTAGTTCCAAGCTAGCTGATCCGTCACTTTGATACTGTGCCCTCGGTTGGAATCGAACCAACATCAAAGCCTTAGAAGAGCTTTGTTCTATCCATTGAACTACGAGGGCAGTGGCTAGACTTAGAGAATATAACAGTTTTTGCGTATTAGGTCAACTTTTACTCACTTTCCACGTCTTGACTTTAGTGTTAAATCATGCTTTTCTTATGGTAGATAATCCTCCACATTATTGTGTTCCTCTGGAACGCGGGTGGAGGACGAGATTGAGTGTTTGAAAGGGAGAGTCTGATGAAAGTCACAATCGGTCAGGTTGGGGCCGCAGCCGCAACCGTCTGTTTGTCGGTTCTGCTGTGCATTGCTTTCGGGAACGCCATTCACCGAAGTCGGGTGGCCGTCCGTGGCCCAGCGAGGCAAGTAGAGACTGTCGAGCTCACGCCAAGTTTCGAAGTAGATGACAGTGAGCCGGAACTCACCGGCAGAGTGGACGTGGGGTGGGTGACCGCCTTCAGTCCAACCCATGATGGACTCTATGCGCGCATCGGCCTCGGCCCTATTTCCATCAAAAATGGGGAGACCATTGCGGTCCAGGAACTCCGACAAAACGGCAAGGCTATCTCAGTCAGAGTAGTTGCCACCTGGGGAGATGGTTGGCAGAGGCCGTCCATCGTCACCTTGATGTCAGAAGTCAAAGTTGATGACGGCCCGATCGAGTACGACCTTGTTGGGTCTTGCGAGGTGGGAAAAACCGTCAAAGTGCC
>CAZOJH010000096.1:0-2409 GCA_964580125.1 uncultured Candidatus Saccharibacteria bacterium
ATCTAGGTCACCATACATAGGGGCATCACAAGTGGCACAGTAAGTAATACCTTTACCATCAAATTCTTCCGCTCCTTTTGCTATTAGCTTTCTTCTAGCACTACCGGTGGTTATGAGAATAGTTTTAGCTTGATATTCTGCTTTGTTAGTTTTAATAGAAAAAACTTCATCAACTTTTGTAATATTTGTGACCGTTTCTTTTTCTTGAATAGTAATATCCTTTGAATATGATTTTAAATGATTTTCAAATTTCTTGTGAAGCTCCTCACCAGAGATGGAAATTTCCCCAATCCAATTTTGGATTTCCCCCGCCACCGCGCTTTGGCCTCGAAAGCTTTCCGTAATTAAAACAGTTTTCATTTTTTTACGCACAGAATACACCCCAGCTGCCACTCCGGCCGGTCCACCACCAATGATTGCTAAATCGTAAACTGTAGCCTGTAAATTGTAGTCTGTAGATTGATTAGAAGAACTATTCATTTTTATTATATCTAATTAAACCACTAATAAGTTTTCTGGAATTTAATAATAATTTATCGATATTAATGTAATCAGATTCACTAATATATTTAATATCTTTTGAAATAATTAGTTGATTTGATAATTCTATTGCTGAACCAAAAGCGATGTAGAAAAACTGAACTTGTTCTTTACTGCTATAACGACCAAACCCCTCGGCGATATTAGAAGTTATGGAGACGGCGGCTCTTCTCATTTGACTTGTGATTCCAAAGATCTCTTCTCTGGGAAATGATTTTGTGATTCGGTAAATCTCTAGTACTAATTTATGGGATTCTTTCCACGCATTTAAATCAGTAAAATTACTAATCTTGCTTTTACTTGTTTCTGACATTCTTCATATACTATATACTATCTACAATATACAGTCTACAGGCCTACTTCTTCTGCCTTCTTAGAAAAGCCGGCACTGCGCCCCAGTCACTATCATCATCAAAATCAGTATGAGAGCTCTTTTTCTCTTCTACAATTGGAGCTTGTTCTTTGGCTGGCTGAACTTCTGTTTTTTCCTCTTTTTCTGTATTTCCACCAAAACCAAACAACTTGCTTTTCTTGTCTTCTTCTTTATTACTAATTATATTTGTAAACAGGCTTTTTTTGTTTGAGATATCAGAAAAACCAGAAGCAATCACAGTGATCTTTAACTCATTTTTCTTTAGACGTTCATCATGGACAGTACCAAAAATAACTTTGGCATTTGGATCAATGGATTCTGTAATCATCTTGGCGGCATCTTGGATTTCAAACATGGTTAGATCCTCACCACCAGCAATAGAGAATAATACACCTTTGGCACCAGCAATGGAAAGTTCTAGCAGTGGGGAACTGATGGCTAGTTTGGCGGCTTCTATGGCTCTATTTTCACCTTGAGCTACACCAATACCCATAAGAGCAGAACCGGCATCAGCCATCACCGCCCGGATATCCGCAAAGTCAGTGTTTATAATACCCGGCATAGTAATCAAGTCAGAAATACCCTCTACGGCTTGTTTCAAAATATCATCACACATAGAGAAAGCGGCCTTGGCAGTGGTCTCACGAGAAATAGTAGAAAGTAGTCTGTCATTTGGAATAATAATGAGGGCATCCACCCCTTTGCGTAGCTCATCTAGGCTTTGCTCCGCAATTTTCATTCTCTGAATTCCTTCAAAGAAAAAAGGCTTGGTTACTACACCCACAGTTAGTATTCCCATTTCTTTTGCCACTTTGGAAATCATTGGGCCACCACCAGAACCAGTTCCTCCACCAGCACCATAAGCAATGAAAACCATATCCGCACCCTTCAAGGCTTCCTGAATTTCTTCTTTGGTTTCTTCAGCTGCTCTTTTTCCTAATTCAGGATTCATACCAGTACCTAAACCACGAGTGAGGTTTTTACCAATGTGAATTTTTTTAGAAGCTAGGGAATTATGTAAATCTTGAGCGTCAGTATTTATAGCAATAAATTCCACCCCTTTTACTTTGGAATTTATCATGTGGTTCGTGGCGTTTTTTCCGGAACCACCAACACCAATAACTTTGATTCTAGCAAATGCTTCTACCTCTGGTTTTATTTGTGGCATAATGAAATATAACTGAATTTTCGTTCAGCAATTAAAAACTAATAAAATTATTAACAAACTTAATACCTTAGTGAATAGTATCAAAAATAAATTCTTATGGCAAGAACTGTTTGAACCAGGAAAAAAGCTTATTTTTAGCCTTATTTGAGCTTCCGGATACACCAAAAGAAATGTCCTCACCATTTGATAGTCCCCAGACACAAAGACCATAAGCCACTGACCAAGAGGAATCTTTGATCTGACAATTTTTCATATCTGTCGTAAAATTTATGGAGCCCAGTTTTGAAGGTAGTTTTAAAGTGGCCCTTGCTAAATCTTCTATGGTAGA
>CAZOJH010000097.1:0-2363 GCA_964580125.1 uncultured Candidatus Saccharibacteria bacterium
GAGAGGATTGCGCTCCGGAACGGAAAATGTTCCCTTGATTGTTGGTCAAGCCAAAGCATTGGAAATCTGTCGTCAAGGCTCGGCCTTGGGTATGTCCCAAAGCCTAGTCTTGACGATAAAAAAAATGGCCTCATTAAGAAACTATTTTTGGTCTAAAATTCAAAAAGAGATACCTAAAGCAATCCTAAATGGTGATATGGAAAACCGTTTGCCAAATAATTTGAATATTTCCATTCCCGGTACTGATTCAGAATTTACTGTTCTGTGCTTGGATGAAGCGGGGATTGTTTGTTCTACCAGAAGCGCCTGCAATCATGATGAAGACGGCTCATTTGTGATTCGGGCTCTAGGACAAGGTGAAACCCTTGCCCAGTCTTCACTCTGTTTTTCTCTGGGAGAGAACATAACTAAAAAAGATATAGATTTTGTGGTCAAAAAGCTTAAGGAAATTATTTTGAAGCAACAAAATAATACAGACATTACTCTGAACTAGTCCGGTTTTACCTATGTACTTGATTATTTTCGCGGAAGCTCTATAATAAGTGTATGGATATGGAAAAACTTACAAAACAACAGATAGTTCTAGTGACTTTACTTGTGAGTTTTGTGACTTCTATTGCCACGGGAATTGTAACTGTTGCTCTCATGGATCAGGCCCCAGCGGGGATGACTCAAACTATTAACCGTGTAGTAGAAAGAACTATTGAGAGAGTAGTTACCGAGCCGGCTAAAAGTAATAACAGTGCCGCGGTGGTAACACGGGAGACAATTGTGGTAAAAGAAGATGATAAGATTGTTGAGTCGGTGGATAAAAATAAAGCCAGTGTGGTCAGAATATATACCAAAACGGATGATGTAGCTCAGAGGATATTTGTTGGCTTGGGTACCTTTGTCACAAAAGAAGGACTGATAGCTACTGGTGATGTCTTTGCTGATCTTAGGGGGAAATATATTGTAACACTTGATAACAATAAGTTTTATGATGTCACCGTTCTTGCTCAAAGTGGTGGTAATCAGTTTTATTTTCTAAAGGTAATTCAGGATGAAAAGAATCCAGTAAGCTTTACCCCTGTCATTTTTTCAAATTCAGATAGCCTAAAGCTAGGACAGACTGTCATTGCCTGGGGTGGACAAACACAAAATTCAGTTTCTACCGGAATTGTCTCCAGTTTGGTTGATATTGAAGGTAAAACAGATCAAGCTAGCACAACAGCCACAACTACCGTTACTCAAAGAGAAATCACCGCCATTAATACCAATATTAATCTGGCTGACAGTCTATCCGGCGGTCCTTTACTCAATCTTTACGGCGAAATGGTGGGTCTTAGAGTTAGTTCAAATATATCTGATAAATATAGTTTTCTACCAGCTAATCAGTTAAAGCGGGAAATGACCTCCGTCATTATTCCCAAGTCTCTCTAATTTGAGTTTTATTTCTTTTCTGCTATTATAAAATTTACTAATGGTTATTAATTTTTAATCTATAAATATGCCACCGTTCAATAATTTTACAACCAAAGCTAAAGAAGTTATAAAACGTGCTCACGAGCTGGCTATTGAACGTGGCCAAAATCACGTTAATCCTACACACTTACTAACCGCCCTTATTATGCAGGAAGAGAGTATAGTCTCTTCCATTCTTGAACATCTGGAGGTGGATATTATTTTGCTGACAGATTCTCTACTAGAAATTATTGATAGTATAACTCCCGGAACAAATATTTCTTCACCCACAATGCAAATATACCTGACTCCGGACTTGGCCCAGGTGATTGAATCATCAGGAAAAATCGCTAAGGAGTTAAAGGATGAGTTTATATCAACGGAACATCTTTTTATAAGTGTAATGGATACCCCAAGTCCCGCTCGTGATATGCTGGCCAGGTTTAAAATTGACCGAGTGAGAGTTATTAAAACATTGACGGAACTTAAGACTAGCAACGTAGCCGAAGTGCCCGGTATCAAAAAGTTTAAGGCTATTTCCAAATATACTAGAAATCTAACCAAGCTCGCTAAGGAAAACAAACTAGATCCAGTCATTGGGCGTGATAGTGAAATTAGTCGAATAATTCAGATTCTCTCCAGACGGACAAAAAATAAT
The DNA here is from genome assembly GCA_964580125.1 of uncultured Candidatus Saccharibacteria bacterium. Lineage (GTDB taxonomy): Bacteria > Patescibacteriota > Minisyncoccia > Phycocordibacterales > GWA1-40-21 > CAIJXO01. Next base: position 2,102 of record CAZOJH010000097.1, read on the forward strand.
CCCATTCTGATTGGCGAAGCTGGGGTGGGGAAGACCGCAATTGTTGAAGGACTGGCTCTCCGTATGGCGCAGGGCGATGTGCCAGAATCCTTAAAGGATAAGGAGCTGGTATCACTTGATATGGGAATGCTAATTGCCGGTACCAAATACCGCGGTGAATTTGAAGAGCGATTAAAAAATATTATTAAAGAAATAGAGAAATCAGAGGGTAAAATAATTGTCTTCATTGGCCAAAGCATGTGTAACATTAAGATTAATAGAA
>CAZOJH010000098.1:0-2333 GCA_964580125.1 uncultured Candidatus Saccharibacteria bacterium
GAATAATTGGAACATGCTCTATAGATAATTTTATCGTTGGGATAGGGTAGATAACCAGTAGCCTTAGAATAATGGCAATCCCAGCAAATAAAGATAGTATTACAATTTTTTTAGTTGTCAGTTTTTCAAATTTCATTCAAATCTCCCTTTTTTAAAATATCTATGTCTTAGGTCTTAATAATACTATTATTGCTTGGCACTGTAAATGATAATTACTGGCAAAATAATAGTATATATAATGTAGGATAACAAATTTTGATCAGTAAACTAAATAATATCTTTCACTATATAATAAAGAATTAATAATATACTATTATAAAATCGAGGATAATAATATATAATTAAAAACTAGAATATAAGAATAAACATATAAACAAGCACAAAATTTCAATTATTAGGAGATTATCTTGAATAAACAGTATTTAAAATATATAGGAGTTTACATCTTTTCATACTTTTCAATAGGTGTACTTTTCCCTTTATTGGGCCAGTATCTTAACCAAATTGGATTCAGTGGAACACAGATAGGTACGATAACAGCTTCAGCGACTGCAGTTGGTATCCTCTCATCTCCATTTTGGGGATCTATTTATGAGGGGAAAAACAATAGTAGAAAACTCTTATCCTTCTTATATATATCAGCAGCAGTATTGGTAACAACTTTAAGCTTTATCAGCAATTATTGGATATTCATTGTAATATATGTTTTCGCATTTTTCTTCGAGAGCCCAATTAGACCACTTAACGATGCAATGACTATCAATTCGGGGCAAGCATTTGGGAAAATAAGAAAATGGGGTGCAATTGGATTTGGGTCAGGGGTTTTCCTTGCTGGAATAATAGCTGAGCAAATAGGTCTAGTATCAATTTTCTCTATTTATGGAATAAGCATTATCTTAAGTATGGGATTTGTATTTTCAATAGGGAAGACAGACATAGAAATGAAGCATTTCGAGAAAAAGATAGAAAAGCTTGAGGCAGGAAGTATAAAATCATTACTTCATAATAAAAAATATATTGCCATACTAGCAAGTGCCTTCTTCATCAATGGAACAATCTGGGCACATAATACTTACTTTGGTTTTCTTTTTATAGAAGGGGGAGGAACTATTGCTGGAATAGGGGTTGCCTTATTACTTATGGTATTTAGTGAATTTCCTGTAATGGCGTTCTCTGATAAAATTACAACAAAAATTTCAATTGAGAAACTGATTTTGTTCGCAATGGTTTTATCAACAGCGAGATATCTTTGGTATGGAACAGGGCCTGATCACACTCTACTTACTATTACGTTCTTTACTCAAGGCTTTGTTAACGGCCTTACCTTAATTAGCTTAATGAAATACGTTGTGAAATGTGTTGACCCAAAAAACATAAATAGCGCAGTTACACTTTATACATCAATATCTTCGAATGCCAGTGCCATATTCTGCCTATTCATTGGGGGAGTACTAATGGATAACTATGGAGCGGCATCTGTTTACTTGTTTTTCGGGGGGATGAATTTGGTAGGAATTTTAGTATATTTCATAACTGGGAGCTATAAAGGGTGACTATAAATTAATATAAAAAAGAGCCACAAAAACTATTTTGAATCTATTGTTGTTTTTCAAATAATACTTATTGACATAAGTATTTTTTTTGTGTTAATATACGACTTGTGTCATTGAACTTTGCCAATAAAATTCAATAAATAACAACCACAAAAAAGTCACCGAAAAGAGAAAAAAGGTGTTGACACAAAACAAGCAGAGTGGTATATTTATAAAGCTCTCTCTTCCGAAGTAGTCGAGAGAAGAGAGCACAGAACCTTGAAAACTCCATAGTGCAGAAATTAGTCAAAGAATAGAGAACCACTTGATTTTAATCAAGAAAGGGACTCTGTCAATTCTAGAAAAAACAAGAAAAGCTCAGCTAAGCTGAGAAACAAGAAATTAAACGCAATAGCGTTCTAAACTTTTAATTAAGAGTTTGATCCTGGCTCAGGATGAACGCTGGCGGCGTGCCTAACACATGCAAGTCGAGCGCGATTTATTGGAACGAAACTTCGGTCTAGAGAAAATAATGAAAGCGGCGGACGGGTGAGTAACGCGTAGGCAACCTGCCCCATACAGAGGGATAGCCTCGGGAAACCGGGATTAAAACCTCATAAAGCGAAGATATCACATGGTGACTTCGCCAAAGATTTATCGGTATGGGATGGGCCTGCGTCTGATTAGCTAGTTGGTGAGGTAACGGCTCACCAAGGCGACGATCAGTAGGGGGTGTTAGAGCATGACCCCCCACACGGGTACTGAGACACGGACCCGACTCCTACGGGAGGCAGCAGTAAG
>CAZOJH010000099.1:0-2311 GCA_964580125.1 uncultured Candidatus Saccharibacteria bacterium
TTGTGGTAGGAATACCGATGACTGTTTATTTATATAAACCGCCAACCTGTTTTGATGGTAAGTTAAATCAGGATGAGTTAGGAGTGGATTGTGGAGGAGTATGCTCTCTACTTTGTCCCGCCCAATATGTACCCCTGACGGTAAAGTGGCAGAGATTTTCTAAAGTAAATGATGGTGTCTATAACGTCCTGGCTTATATTGAAAATCCCAATCTGAATGCCGGGACAAATAACGTAGATTATATTTTTAAACTTTATGATAAGAACGGAATCATCTTGAAAGAGAGAGTGGGTAAGGCTTTTGCTCCTGCTAATAAAATAATGGCTATCTTTGAGGCCGATATGCTTACTGGCAATAAAATTCCTGCCCGTGTAGAGTTTACCTTTACTTCACCGGCAATCTGGACTAGACAAGAAAGTGTTGAGACTGGTCTTTCTGTAACCGAATCAGAAATGTCTAAAGAAGACATCGCTCCGCGCTTAAGTTTTGTTCTGACCAATAAAACAATTAAACAAGTCAAACAGGTGGAGGCTATCGCCATAGTTTACAATGCCGAGGGAAACACCACGGCTTTCTCCAGAACCATTGTTGATTTACTGGCTCCTAAAGAGGTAAGGGCCGTAAGTTTTAATTGGCCAAAACCTTTTGAAGAACCTTATGCCAGAACGGAGATTATTTTTAAGGTTTTGAAATAGTATGGGTGCTATTTTAAGAAAGTTTTTAGATATAGATTGGATCTTATTCTTTTCCGCTATTTTTATTACGATAGCCGGTCTGGTAACTATGGGTTCCTTTGGGGCGGAGAGTAATTATTTTACCAAGCAGATAATTTGGGTCGGCGTCTCGGTGGTTGTTTTTTTTATTCTTAGTCTTTTTGACTATCGGTTTTTAAAAAGGACCGGGGTGGTGATTACCATCTTTAGTTTAGCCGTTCTGTTACTTCTGGCACTTTTTGCGGTGGGTCATACCTCCAAAGGAGCACAAAGCTGGTTTCAGTTTGGTGGCATCTCTTTTCAGCCGGCCGATTTTATCAAATTGATAGTGATTATTTTACTGGCTAAGTATTTTTCTAAGAGGCACATTGAGATAGCCAATGTCCGACATATCTTTGTCTCCGGTTTTTATGTATTCGTGGTTTTTTCTTTAGTTTTCCTCCAGCCAGACTTTGGTTCGGCTCTGATTATTTTCCTTATTTGGTTTGGTTTGATCTTACTTTCCGGTATTTCTAAAAAGCACCTATTGGCTGTTTTTATAGTAGGGTCACTAGTTTTTGGTGTCCTTTGGGGTTTTGTCCTCCAGGATTATCAAAAAAATAGAATTTTAAACTTTATCCACCCTTTGGCAGATATTCAGGGTACTGGCTATAGCGCCTACCAGAGTACTATCGCAGTCGGTTCTGGCAAACTTTTAGGTAAGGGGATAGGGTATGGGACACAAAGTAAATTGAGCTTCCTGCCGGAGTATCAAACAGACTTTATCTTTGCGGCTTATGCCGAGGAGTGGGGGTACTTTGGGGTCATCCTTCTCTTCAGCTTATTTGGAATTTTGCTTTGGCGGATCATCAGGATTGCCTATTACGGGGCCATGAATTTTGAAATCCTTTTTGGCTGCGGTATCGCTATTATGTTTTTCAGTCACTTCTTTGTAAATGTGGGGATGAACATTGGTATAATGCCGGTGACTGGTATTACTTTTCCTTTCATGAGTTATGGGGGCACAAACCTACTGACCTCTTTTATCGGCCTAGGAATTCTAATGGGGATGCGCCGTTACAGACGCACTGCTCACAAAGAGATGATGAAAAATGAGTTCTTGGGAATTTAGTCTAAGAACTCAAATCGTAGCAGAGATCCGTCGCTACAGTTGTGGTGTCATCCGGTGCACAATTTGCCGATGTACTTATTCCGTCTGGTGCAGTGTTTCCAGTTGTAATATTCGTATCTTTATCCGAGTTTAATACCGTATTCCTTTTTTCTAATTTTATTCCAATACGATATCCTAGGCACGTTGGTCCATATGTCCCGCAATCCCCCCCTGTCCCATCGCTGAGTGTTGTTCCGATATATGAGATTTCTGAGTTTACTGTTTTTATATAAGTAGAAGCAAGATTGGAAATGAGCTGTGGATAATATCCTTTGTCACTAAAATGCATTTGTAAAGCACTCCTGGTTTCAATCATCGCTCGGATTTTGGCGGCATCTCGGCCCTTAGCCTTGGCATCTGATAGGGAGGAGAGGATGATAGAAGTTAAAAGGCTGATGATAGAGATTACCACCAAAAGCTCAATCAAAGTAAAACCCTTTCTGGTATT
>CAZOJH010000100.1:0-2310 GCA_964580125.1 uncultured Candidatus Saccharibacteria bacterium
TTATATAATTTTTCTTAGGAAAGAACATATACGTATTATAACATAAAACTATCTTGGGGGTATCAAAAAGGCTAGATTTAAAATATCAAACTGAAAGAAAAAAACCAAGAGGAAACCTAGAACTAAAAATGGAGCAAAGGGGACCTCAGTCTGGCCATCAATCTTTAGACCATGCCAACTGAATTTAGAAAGTAGAAGAAGAATCAAACCATATAAGGCTCCGCTCCAAAAGGCCAAAACCAAGGCTGACAGACCATAAACCGGTCCTAGGAACCAACCGATACAGAGGACAAGCTTGGGGTCCCCTAGTCCCATCCACCGCCCCTTGGAAATTAACCAAATAAGGAAAAGAGGCAGGGCCAATGCTGGCCCAGCAATTAGATAAGCAATCAAGTGGGTTTTGATTTCCGCCGGTGATCCGGCCATCAGAAAGTAATCAGCCACAATTACTAATAAAGATAAAATACCGAAGGTAATGACCAAGCCATCCGGAATGATCTTGTGTTTTATGTCATAGACAGTAATAGAAACAAGTATGGCAACAACCACAAGAGAGATGAGTACATACCAGGTATCAAAGAACAAACCAGTCAGGCCAAGATATTTGATAAACACCCCCACAAATAATAATCCGGTGATACTTTCTACTACTGGGTACTGCCAGGATATTTTACTCCCACAACCTTTACACTTTCCACCCTGGAAGATAAAGCTAAAGACGGGTATGAGCTCAAGTGGGCCTAGCTTTTTACCGCAGGAAAAGCAAAATGACCTCCCCTTCATAGCGGAGACACCAGTGTTATAACGTAAGACCAAAACATTCAAAAAGCTCCCAACAATGGTCCCAAAGATAAAAACCAAGATGTAAAAAATAATACTTACAGTCATTTTATTTAGGGACGAACATTGTAATGTCTATTAATAAGATTGGGGGGGGTTAGGATCGATCCAGTAATACTATCATCACAATATGAATAATTATTTGTAGTAGGCTCTACTTCTGAAGAAAAAGTGTCGGCCATGTCTATTTGCCCACTTGCCATTTCTAATGTGGTTCCCAAATGGTAATAAGTACAAACACCACTACCTCTATTTAGGGCAACATAAGTATACGGTTCTCCATTTGGGTCAAGAAAGGTCTCGTTGGTGATGTAACCCTCATCAAACAACTCCTCAAGAGACATTGGGTATTGACCAATTTTGTTTTTATAAAAAGACAGAGCCAGCTGGATAGTGGCAATATCTGACACTCTCTCTGCGTCACGGTTTTTGGCACGGATATTATTTATGGAGGGAAATATAATTACCGTCAGAACAGCTACTATCGCAATCACTACGATTACTTCAACAATAGTAAACCCACACACTGACTTTCTTTTAGAAGTTAGTGTGTGGGTAAACCCCTCTTTTTTCATCTCTTTATTTATAGTTAACATAGTAGGGATATTATATCACTTTAAATATAAAAAACAAAAAAACCGCAATAACGCGGTCTTTTTGTTTTAAATCATCTAAGACAGAAAACTAATTACAGGATGGATCTGATGCACTAATAGCAGCTACAACAGACGTTGTAGTCGCAACTCCATCAGAAGAAACACAATACCACTTTCCAGTTTCTCCCTTTAGAGGAACAGTTACGGCCCAAGCTGTCGAGCTAGCAAAACACAATGTGGTTCCAGTTCCCTTTTGAGCATTAGCCGCGTTAATCGCGTTGGTGATGTTTTGATCAGTAAATATACCTGTGGTACAATTTGTGGCAACAACACCATATGACTGATTACCTTTTGTTGAATCATCATAATACAACTCAGCTTGGGCCCTGATTCCAGCAATGTTACCTTTAACCGCTGCATCAGCACCTTTAGACCTTGCCGAGTTCAACGAAGCCAAGACAACAGATGACAAGATACCGATAATAGCGATAACGACGAGAAGTTCGATAAGTGTAAAACCTTTATTTTTCATATTTAAATTATTAAATAATTAACCTTATAAATTCCTTTTATTTTTGACTCTTTTACCACTTTACGTAAGAGTGACAAAATGAGATCGACCAAAAATTTTTCGGAAAGCTAAATTAAAATAATTAGCTTATGGTAAACATTATATCACATCTAAAATAGTCAACAATGAGAGCTGTGGAAAACTAACACACCACCTCGTCATCAGAATGCCACTCCTCCTTGACTAAGGAGGAGAAAGCAGACCCTCGTTGCTTGAGTTCCCTTTCCCCACCTCGGTTAAGGCGGGGTGGCGAGTCCGCGAGACGGGGCGGTTGTGCTACATCGCTCGAGAAATATTGTAAAT
>CAZOJH010000101.1:0-2229 GCA_964580125.1 uncultured Candidatus Saccharibacteria bacterium
TAAGCAACGATATCATTGTTTAATTTGTCACCAGCAATTCTTAGATTTTTTGATTTCACAATTCCTCCCAGTGAAATCACCGCAATATCTGATGTTCCACCTCCAATATCTATCACCATACTACCGATAGGGCTTTTTATTGGTAATCTGATACCAATGGCTCCGGCCATAGGCTCTTCTACAATATAGACTTCTCTCGCACCAGCATTTCTAGTAGCATCGCGAACTGCTCTAATTTCCACATTTGTCACACCAGACGGCACACCAACTACAACCCGTGGACCAAAAGGCTTTGGAGAAAATTCTTCAGCTTTTTTAACTAAGTAAGCAATCATCTCTTCAGTAACTTCAAAGTCAGAAATTACCCCGTCTACCAACGGTCTTACAGCGACAATGTGGGGTGGAGTACGGCCTAGCATCGCTTTAGCTTGCGTCCCAACAGCCACCACCTGACCAGTCTTTTGATTTAAAGCCACAACAGAAGGCTCGTTCACAACAATACCCTTACCAGCTAAATAGACCAAAGTATTTGCGGTTCCTAGGTCTATTCCGATATCATTGGAAAATCGTCTATTTATTTTATCTTTTATTTTTTTATAGAAATTAGCCATTTTATTTGTACTTCTTAACAAAATCGGTAACCTCGATTTCTTTAATCATACTGACCTTACCACTGGCTCTCTCCTTTATTTCAAACTCTCCGCTGGTTAGGGTTTTTTCACTGACAATTATGCGCAACGGAATTCCCAGAAGGTCTGAATCAGCAAATTTCTCCCCTGGTCTTAAATTGCGGTCATCACACAACACCTCTATCCCTTCCTTTTGTAATTCGTTATACAAATCAAGAGAAGCTTTCTTTACTTCTTCTTTATCACCAATCTCAATCAAGTGCACCTTAAAGGGAGCAATCTCCACTGGCCACACAATTCCTTTTTCATCAGACAAGGTTTCTACAACCGTACCCATTAGGCGCCCTGGACCGATACCATATGAACCCATAAAGACAGGCTTCTTAACTCCACCTTCATCTAAATAGGTTAAGCCAAGTGGTTCGGAAAATTTTACCCCCAGAGTAAAGATATTACCCACCTCCACTGCCTTTAGCTCCTTCAAGTCTTTTTGTTCTATACCCAAATCCCTAAGCACCTCATCAGTTAATACTTCTTTGTTTATAGCAATGTTCTTCTTTTCACTAAAGTATATTAGATCCTCGCCCGCTTCTGATTCGGTTTGGAATTCATGAGAATATTTTGAAAAGCTGCCTCCAGAGGCAAAGGTAAGGTGGGTCTTTTGCCCCAAACCAACACGCTCAAAAACATTAACATAGGCTTGCTTAGATTTTTCATAAAAATCTAAATGCTCCTTTTCATCACGAGAAAAGGAGTACATATCCTTCATCAAAAATTCTCGACAGCGCATAATACCACTTTTAGCTCTAGCTTCATTTCTAAACTTAGTTTGAATCTGGTAGGCGGAAAAAGGTAAATCTTTGTAGGAATTTACATGATTCCTCATCAGATTGGTTAGTGCTTCTTCGTGCGTGAAAGCCAAACCTAACTCCGTATCATTTTTTAATTTAGTTTTGAACCAGTTATCTACTACTTCATCACTCCAGCGGTTTGTCTTTTCCCAGTTCTCTTTTTCTTGAAGTGAAGTGAGAAATATCTCCTGGCTATCTAGAGCATTCATCTCCTCTCTAATAATATTATTTATTTTATTTAGAACTCTAAGTCCTAAGGGTAGATAATCATACACCCCGGCCATTTCCTTGTTAATAAAACCAGCCTTGATTAAAAGTTGAGCGTTTTTAGAGACCTCATCCTTTGGGGCCTCTTTACGCGTCCTGCTAAAAAGCTTTGATTGATACATGGTGCCATAATAGCGTATTTTAAGAAAATTCGCTAGTTAGAAAAACTTCATAATATCACGGTAGGTAATGATGAGCATTAAGGTAATAAGAATAAAGAAACCAATAGCATTTACGGCATTGGCAATCTTTGGTTTTATTGGGCGCCGGATAATAGCCTCAATAATAACAAAGAGAACCCGCCCACCATCCAAGGCAGGAAAAGGTACCAAATTTATTACTGCTAAGTTAAGTGAGATGAAGGCTACAAAACCCAAGAAATATGCTAAGCCAAAATGGGCTGCATCACCAACCAGGCCAACTATTCCCACGGGTCCAGAAACTTGAGAAAAATCCCCCTGACCTTTTACAGCTTTAAAAAT
>CAZOJH010000102.1:0-2229 GCA_964580125.1 uncultured Candidatus Saccharibacteria bacterium
TCGTCGCGTAGGACCCACCCGTACTCGGGAAGGGTAAAGCGCGAATAATTTGAATTATGTCTGGCTATCTCTCTAAACCACCTCGCAGGTTCCCCCAGAGCAGGCTAGCTCTTTCTTTGCTTCGGTCTCGTCATTCTTTTCGTAAGTGATGATTTTAGAAAAATCAATATTTCTCATCTTCTCAGAAAGTTCATTGTATCTCTTCTCATCAATCTCCTCATAAGGGGCTAGCTGGTACACGTGTTCACTTCTAGGCAGGAAGGATAGACCGCCGACAATGTCCCAGTTTTCATACACCCAATTCGCCACAATAATCCATTCGTTCTCCCCCACGGATATAGTGATAGACGGATTGTGCTCGGTATAATTTACCTTGACCATTTTCCAGAATTCTAGCTGTTCAATAGCGGTTAGGCTGTCCTTGTATACGGCGGCTTTCGGTGCCTTGATTGGAAATTCTAAAACATAGGTGGTAGCGCTTCCCTTGGATTGACCAACTTCAGGAAAGTACGGCACACCTTGATCACGAAGCATTTTGAACAATGAATCCGTAGCAGAAATTCTTACCCGTCTGATATAAAATGGAGCGTGCCTAGTGTGCATTCCAGAAGCACAATCTACTGTCTGAGACACGGTGCCTGAAGGCTTAACACAGGTAGTACAGGTTGAAGCATTTATACCAAACTTCTTAGCATATATTTCATTAACCTTCAGAACCTCCTTCTTCATCTTTTGAAGCATTCTTTCATTCCTAATAGCGGGACAATCCCACTGACCAGTGATAGAGACACCGATTAATCTCTCTTTCTCACAATTCTCTTTCCACTCCTTTGATAAGTAACCAAAGTTAGTAAGAGTAGATTGATAAGTACCTAAAATAGTTGCTAACTTTGCTTTTCTTAGTAAGGATTTTTCGTCATCCTCAAATCTAGCCACCACCTCAGACAAGTTACAAAAGCTTTTTGATGGTAGGATTATTTCACCACAGGGATTAGTTCCTAGATCTTCTAAATGTCCTTTCAGGGCCTTGATCCTTCTCTCAGGCAAGGTCTTAGCCAAAGAACCGCGGTTGAAAATACCTCTTTCACCTGAACCGCTTTTCATCAGAGCTACCCATTCATCCATAAATTCCACACTACTAGGCTTTTGCATATAAACGGCAGAGTTATTAGCAATGCTTCTCTGTGGATCAGTCAAATAAAATTGACCCTTCTTGGCATCACGCATTGTTTCATCATCTAAGTCAGACAAGGAAATAAGAGCACTTCTTCTCACCCCACCAGAGACCACACAATCACCAATAGAACAAATAATGTCATGAGCATCAAGATTTGACAGCCGACGGCCTTGTTTCTTTTTAATTTTCTCCCCCACTAGTTTTAAGAGACGAATTAAAGGATCCGGACCGGAGGCTCGCCCACCCATTATTTTTAGTCTGGCACCAGCTGGTCGAACCTGAGAAAAGTCAAACTCGACGTCATTTCCCTCGTACCAAGTCTTCAAACCAAAGACCAAAGCATCAGCCCAACCCTCCTTGGTATCAGGGACCACAAAAGTAGGAAGTTTTTTCCCTGTTTGCATTTTAATCTGTGGTAAGGATTGAATATTTTTGCTCTCCACGGAAAATCCAACGCCTGTTCCGCACATTGAGAGATACATTATTTCTCCAAAATCTTGCAAGCAAGACGGTGCAATAAATGAACAGTTGTAGGCACAGACATTTGTTTTCTCAACTGCTGGTCCCGCAAACTGGAACAACCTCATGGAAGGCATCACCTCCTGTTTTAAAATAGCTTCCCTTATTTCTTTATACTCAGCTGGTTTTAATTTGCCATCCAACTTCCCTTTCATAAAATCCATATACCTGTCTACCGTCTCAATCCAGGTTTCTCTTCTAGTCTCCCCCTCAATCCATTTTGAATATGATCGGTAATAGACTAACTCACCTAAGGAATTTTTAAAATATTTTTTGCTCTCAGCCGTTAACTCTTTTACCCTGGGTGGTACAGAAATACCTTGCTCTCTTAATTTAGCTCTTTCCTGACGATAGAGAATATATTCCTTGGCGGTCTTTACATATTCACACAAAATCAATTCCTTTTCTACAGAATCCTGAATCCCCTCCACGGTTGGTATAAAATTTGGATATTTTTTAGATATTCTGACTAAATCAGCAAAAACTTTAGTGGCCACAAGCTCAGCTTCCTCAAGTGAACCTTCATTTACAAC
>CAZOJH010000103.1:0-2226 GCA_964580125.1 uncultured Candidatus Saccharibacteria bacterium
TCCTTTTTATGTTATGTATTTGCATTATATTAAAATTATTTGCTTAGGGTTTTGACGACAGGCTTGACTACTGCTGTTACAGGAGCGGTAGCTACTTTTACTTCCTTAACTGGTGCTTTCCCTAGTTTTGTTAGAGCATCAATTGTAGCCCGAGCAATGTTTAGTTTGTTTTTGGAACCGGACAATATTTTAGCTGTGACATCTTTTATACCCGCCAAGTCAAGCACGTTTCGAACAGCAGAACCCGCCACTACTCCTCTACCGGGAGCTGGTCTAATGACAATCCTAGCGCTACAGTATTTTGACTCTACTTCGTGGGTAATAGAGAAAGTCTTGGTAACATTGACAATGATCATATTTTTCTTGGCATCGCGAAGGGCTTTATCAATAGCTAAAGAAGTATCGTTGGCTTTACCCAAGCCTACTCCTACTTTTCCTTTTTTATCTCCAGCGACAATCGCTACGCTAAAAGAGAATCGGCGCCCACCAGTAGCCACTCTAGCCACTCGTCTGATGTTCAACATTTTCTGCTCAAATTCATTTCGCGGACGTGCATCTCTATGTCCAGGCTTGCGAGGATTTTTTGATCTAAAATCACTTCCACCCTTAGAATCAGTCCGTGGGGTAAAACGAGCAGTTGAAGGTCTCCCCCCAGCTACTTGAGCTGGAGTTTGTACTGCTGCTACTGGAGCAGCAACTGGAGTGACGGTATTTTCTTTTTTAACTTCTTCTGTCATTTGTTTATTTATTAAAATTTAAGACCACCAGCTCTAGCTCCTTCCGCAAAAGCTTTTACTCGGCCAACATATTTAAATCCGCCTCGGTCAAAGACAACGGCTTCAATCTTCTTACCTTGTGCTAATTTAGCAATCTCTTTACCGGTCTCCGTACATCGATCCATAAAAGTCTTACCTTTTACTTTCATTGAGGATAAAGAAATGATGGTCTCGGCCTTGTCATCATTGATCAGCTGTCCGTAAATATATTTATTGGACTTGAAAACCGAGAGGCGAGGTTTTTCAGATGTACCAAAGACTTTAGCACGAATCTTCTTGTGCCTTCTCTCTACCTTCATTTTTTTAACGTTTAATTTCTTCATATTTTTTAAACAGTCTTCTTACCTTCCTTTCTCTTTATCACTTCATCAAAATAACGAATACCTTTACCCTTATATGGCTCTGGTTTCTTTAGAGCACGAATTTCAGCCACATAACGGCCAACAAATTCCTTATCAATTCCGGAAACGGTAATAATGTTCTTCTCCGAGGTAACCTTAAGATTCTTAGGGATAGCTACCGTGATAGGGTGTGAAAAACCTAATTTAAAAACTAGATTAGTTCCGACAACATCAGCCTTAAAACCAATACCTTCTACTATCAGTTTCTTTTCATAGGCCTTGTTTACGCCAAGAATCATGTTATTGACGTGGGATGAAACAGTCCCCCACAAGCTGTTCATGGTAACGTTAGGATTCTTAGCAACGGGAGCAAAGGAAACCTTACCTTCAGCTACTTCAATCTTAATACCAGACTGAAAAGTCCTGGTCAATTCACCCAAAGGACCTTTGACGGAAACAGTGTTTCCTTCAATCTTTATTTCCGTTTTAGCGGGGATGGTTATTATTTTTTTTCCGATTCTTGACATTATTTTTGTTTTACGAACTACCAAATCTTAAACAACACTTCACCTCCCACCTTTTCCTTGATAGCTTGTCTGTCAGTCAAAATACCCTTGGGAGTAGAAAATATAGTTTTACCAAAACCGCCTTTAGTAGGGTGAATATCTTCAAATCCGCGGTAGACCCGGCGGGATGATTTCGAAATTCTCTCCACCTCTTTTATCTTGGACTCACCATTATGGTAATTCAAAACGACTTCTAAAGTAGGACTGGTTTTCTTTTTAGAGACTGATTTCAAATAACCCTCGGCTACAAGTACAACGGCAATGGCTTCCTTTAACTTGGAATAGGGTAAAAGGACTGATTCCTTGTGGACCTGTCCAGCATTCTTGATGCGGATTATTAAATCTGAGATTGGATCTGTTACCATGATGATTTTTTAATACCCGGTATTTTGCCCTGATTAGCAAATTCCCTAAAGCATATTCTACATAGATCAAAGTCTCTCATATAACCACCCTTTCGGCCACAACGAAAACAACGTCTCACCACTCGTGAGGCAAATTTTGGTTCTTTCCTGGCTCTTGCTTTAACTGATGTTTTTGCCA
>CAZOJH010000104.1:0-2216 GCA_964580125.1 uncultured Candidatus Saccharibacteria bacterium
GTTATAATATGAGCCATTACGGTTTTTTGGCGGTTATTAGAAATATTTTTAAAGATATCTTTTTACCTGGCAAATCCAACGGTGATTTCAAGTTAAAGATAATGACAGTAAATGGGGAAATCGAGACGGTTGTGCACATATTTAATCCATTTGAAATTGAGAGACTTATTAAAACAGCCGGGTTGAAGATAGAAAAAAGAAAAATAATTAATTATAGAAACGGTAAAACTAGTCGGACTTTTTTTGGAGGACAACTCGTGTATAAATTATCAAAGATATGAAAAGAGTCCTATTTGTAAGTTCGTTATATTATCCTAACATCGGTGGCATTGAAACGATGGTCACGGAATTAGCCAAGTTCTATAAAAAATTTGGTATTGAATCTGTATCATTGACAAAAAAGTGGCCGGTAACCTTACTAGACGAAGGGGAATGTGATGGAACAAAAATATATCGGGTCCCAAGTGCTAGGACTGAGGATGAGTTTTTTAAAATAATTGATTGGCTGAAACTCAATACTTCAAAGGTAAAAGCGGATGTAATCCATGTTATAGGGATTAGAAGACCGTTACCACTTATTGCCTTGCTTTTGAGTCGCTGGTGGAATATCCCTATTATTTGCTCAATTGCCGGAGGCGATGTACCCGATTTGTCTGATCCGGCACCGGGAAAGATCTGGGCGGAGGGTGAAGATTTTATTCCTGACGTTTTAAGACAGTCTGATTGTGTCAATTGCGTTTCAACAGCACTAGTGAAGGATTTGAAGAGGATAATGCCAGATTTAAATGGAGTGGAAACAGTTTACGCCGGTATGGATTTTTTGGTAATAGATAATGCCAAAGTCGAAAAAATAAAGGATAATTATATCTTTTGTTTCAGAAGACTTGATCCATCAAAAGGTGTGGATGTTTTGATAAAGGCTTTTAATTTGATAAAAGAAAGGTTTCCAGATTTAATGTTAGTAATAGCTGGCGAAGGTTCAGAAGAAAAAAACCTCAGAGCACTAGTAAAAACATATGATTTAAATATGAGAGTATTTTTTATTGGTACGGTTAGTCTATCTAGAGGTATCTCTCTTTTAAAAGGGGCCCAGCTAACGGTGGTGCCGTCCCTCTCAGAGGGCGGTGGATTAGTAAACATTGAGGCACAAGCCGCTGGTTGCCCGGTTATCGCTAGCCGGGTGGGTGGAATTCCGGAATACGTAAAAGATGGTGAAAGTGGATTATTATTTGAACCAGGTAATTACCAAGAATTGGCGGAGAAGATTTCTCTATTACTTACAGATTCCTCTTTGCAAAAGAAACTTATTTATGGTGGAATACAGTATGCTCGAGGATTTGATTGGAATGTTCTTGCCCCACAATATTTAGATTTGTACAAACGGTTGATTAAGAATTATGATAAGACTCTGTCTTTTAGACCTTGGTCCGTTTTAACAAAAAAACTTTGGGATAAATTATCAAACTAATTATGAAACAGATTAAAGAAGCACTAGGAAGTTATAATATAAGAGAAGTAGATCCTATAATTTTACTGAGGGAATCTGGTGATAATTTTGTTTACTCTATAGGAGAAAAGGATAAGAAGATTTTGCGTATTAGTAAAAGATTACCAATTGAGGACATTAAATTTGAATATGAAGTAGTTGATCATCTTTTAAAAGGAGGAATGATTGTTCCTAAGTGGTTAACGACCAAGACTGGAGATTTTTATGTCTTAATAGAAGGTAAGGTAGCGGTTTTATTTGATTTTTTGGAGGGACGTCATATCGAGGTGGATAAAGATCATTTACCTTCTGTTGCACAAGCTTATAACGCAGGTAAGGGCCTGGGTCTTATGAGTAATATCTCTTCTGGTTTTAAGTCCTCCTCACCTAGGAAGCGTAATATCTTCACGGAATTTGAAAGAGCCTTAACTTTTTCAAAGGTTTTTGTTGAACAATTTGAAGGAGGAAAAGAATTTATTGACCAGGTAAATAAGGCTATTACTTTTGGAAAAACCCAAAAGGAAATTGAAGGCTTTATCCATAATGATTACCGGCCTGGTAACGTCTTTTTTTCCGATAATGATATGTTTGCCGGAATAATTGATTTTGACTGGAGTTGTAATGGTCCTCTCATTAAAGATTTGGCGTTGGCGGTGGTAGAATGGTCCTTCCCTGATGGGAGAAATGAGCCAGATTTTACCCTCTTTGATTCGTTTCTCGAAGGGTATAA
>CAZOJH010000105.1:0-2187 GCA_964580125.1 uncultured Candidatus Saccharibacteria bacterium
AAAAAAACTCTACAAAAAACAAAAGAATCAACGCTCGAAACAGGTTCAAAGAACTTAGAAATGCTATTTCTACTCTCGAGGACACAAATCACAAGTTAAAAAAGACCAACAATCTTAAAGATGAATTTGTATCACTAGCCACCCATCAGATTCGGGGGCCACTTGGTGCTATCAGGGGTTACATTTCTCTTATATTAGAAGGGGATTATGGCGATGTGCCCAAAGGCCTGATTGAGCCACTTAATATTGTTTTTAAATCAACTGACACGTTAGGTAAGACAGTGAGTGACTTTTTGGATATTTCCAGGATTGAACAAGAAGAGATGAGATATTTCTTAAAAGACTTCAACCTGGTTGATTTGGTAAATGAAGTGGTAAAGGAAATGAAAAATGACATAAAGAGTAAGGGATTAGAGCTAAGGTTAAATATTTCCGAGGGACCCTTCCTAATCTATGGTGACAAAGCCAAGCTGAAGCAGGTACTAATTAACCTAATTGATAATGCTAGTAAGTATACGGAAGTAGGGTGGGTTGAAATTTGTTTAAAGAAGAAAGAACATAATAAAGTTTTATTTAGTATTAAAGATAGTGGGGTTGGAATAAAGAAAGAAACCATGTCTAAGCTTTTTAAAAAGTTCAGCCGTTGCGCAGACGCTCATGAGTCTAATATTTTGGGAACCGGTCTTGGCCTTTATGTTGCCAGGATAATGGTAGAAGCAAATAATGGCAACATTTGGGCTGAGTCAGAAGGTGAAGGAAAAGGGGCCCAGTTTTATGTAGAGTTACCATTAGCCTAATAATCTTGTCATTTTTCTGGCAAACTATATGAGAATTTGATAATATTGAATCATGAAGGATAAGACTCAAGTCTTGATAATACATGGCGGAACAACTTGTAAAGACAGGCGGGATTATTTAAAACATCTAAAAGGTAGAAAGATTTCTATAGAAAAGAGAATAAACTGGGCGCAGGATTATTTGGAGATTGAGCTTGGTCGGAATTATCAAGTAATCAGACCGCGGATGCCACTACAGGATAATGCCAAATATGCCGAATGGGAGATTCATTTTAAAAGGTTCATTCCATATTTAAAGGATAATATTATTCTAATCGGGAATTCACTTGGCGGAATATTTCTAGCTAAATATTTGTCAGAGAATAAGTTTCCAAAAAAGATCGCCGCCGTTTTTCTTGTTTGCCCGCCTTTTGATAATAGTCATTCGGATGAGGATTTGTTTGGAGGTTTCAAACTTAAATCTGATTTGTCGTTAATTGAAAAAAATTCTAGCAAACTGTATTTAATGTTTTCTAAGGATGATAAATGTGTGCCAGTTTATCATGCGGAAAGATATCGGGACAAATTACCAAAAGCAAACATCATCATCTATAAAAGCAAAAATGGACATTTTAAGGTCCCTAAATTTCCGGAGATAATTAGACTAATTAGGAATTTATAATAAATATGAAAACAGAAATTGAAGCGAAGTTTTTAAAAATAGATCAGAAAAAAGTGAGAAATAGGCTAAAGGAAGTAGGGGCAGTGATGCAGTATCCGGAACGGTTGATGAAGAGAAAGGTTTATGATTATCCGGACCTGCGATTAAATAAAATGGGTGCTTGGATTCGGGTGAGGGATGAAGGTGACGGTAAAATCACCTTGAGTTACAAACAGCTTCAGAACCGAACTCTCCACGGAACAAAGGAAATTACTTTGGAGGTAAATGATTTTGAAAATATGTGTAATTTTCTCTTGGCGGCCGGCTTCAAGGCCAAGTCCTATCAAGAAACCAAACGTGAAAAGTGGACACTGGGTGAGTCAGAAATCACCATTGATACCTGGCCGTGGATTCCGACATTTTTGGAGGTGGAATCGGTGACGGAGGAAGAAATTCGTAAGGTGTGTGTTCTACTTGATTTAGATTGGAATCAAGTCCTGCATGGTAGTGTGGAAACCGCTTATCAGGATTTGTTTGATGTGACGGAAGGTGAAGTGGATGGTTGGGAAGAAATCACTTTTACCCCCGTGCCTGACTGGTTGGAGATTAAAAGAAAATAGGACAAGATTTAATCTTGTCCGAAAGTTTACTTTTACTCATTTTTACAGTATCTTTAGAGGATGTCACTATCCATTGGAATCGTAGGTCTTCCTAACGTTGGTAAATCAACGTTATTTAACGCGCTGACGA
>CAZOJH010000106.1:0-2164 GCA_964580125.1 uncultured Candidatus Saccharibacteria bacterium
TTGAACAGAACTTACGAATGCTTATCTCTTTGCATATAAAATTTGAATTACTACCACAATAATAAATATTATTGTATACTTTACATATAATAGTTAATTTAAAAACGACCATGAACAAATTCGTTTGGACAAATGAATATAGCCTGGGAATAGGGATTATTGATGAACAACACCAACACTTTTTTGATATTGTAAACAGAATTTATGATATGTTGGAAAAAGGTAATAATGAACGCGAAGAAATAGTTAAAATAATCGCCGAACTTACTGAATACGCTTACCACCACCTTTCTACTGAAGAAAAGTATTTTAATCAGTTTGCCTATTCAGATATCGCCAACCATATGAAATATCACACTATGTTCAGATTGCAGACCCAAGAATATTCTGACCGGATTAAGGACAGCAAAGAGGATTTACCCAAGCTTGCCTTAGAGGTCACTGACTTTGCTAAGACTTGGCTTATGAAGCACATTCTAGTCGCGGATAAAATGTATGCTCCCTTCTTCAAATCCCACGGTTTGAATTAAATCGTGAACTTACCGTTCTTATATATTACTAAAGTCTGACCATCCGGCAACCACGCCGTCACCACTCTGTCTTCTGTGCTAATTATGTCCGTGTGAACCACGGACTCATTATAGCCCATCTTTACCCACTCTGGCTTTTTAACTTTATTTGGATCTCCTGGAAAGGAATCCTTATAAGCACTGCCGAGGGCGATGTGTGTATTACCGCACTTACCCCCCATATTTTCATCAAACAAAGTCTCGGCCATAAATTTGGTGATTTTTGATAGCCGGGAATCCGTCAGAGAAAACTCCCCCACCTGGTCTGCATTTTTATTGGCAATCATATGTTTAAGAATTTTTTCCCCCACTTTAGCTGTCGCTTTTACCACTCTACCAGCCTTAAATTCCAGATAAATATCTTTTATCAAATTACCATACCGGTATAGTGGCTGATTAAAACTAATATAGCCTTCGGTCCCCCGGCAATCCGGGGAAATAAAAATCTCAAAGCTCGGGATATTTCTACCGGACCCACCCATCCACTTTCGGTTTTTTCCGAGAATAATATAAAGATCAGTATTTTTAGACTCCACCCTCACTTTTTCTATCCTTAGAGAATTTAATTTAGCTTTTACTCGCTCTACTTCGGCGGATATTTTCTGCCAGGTCTTCACCGGATTTTTATCATTCAAATAACAGGCCTTAATTATTTCTTGCCAATATTCCTCTTCGGTCATTTTTACTTCATCCGCCCCAGCCTTGGTACCATATAGGCCAAGGGTCCAGGTAAATTTACCTTTATTCTCCTTATCTTCCCGCCAGTCCATATAGGGTTTAAATGCCTTGGACTTTTCCATGATCATCTTCGGATCTATCCCTTCAAGCTCGTGTTTGTCCGTATCCGCAATTATCATCACCGCGTGATCTATCTCATCTATTCGGCCCTTGAGATACCGTGCGGGGAAAAAGCTCACCTGCTCGGCATTAGCAAAATCAAAAAACTCTCGGCTCATTCTATCCGGTAAATATTGAATCAGGGGATGCGCACCGGCTTTTAATACCACTTTATGTAATTCCAAAAGCATCGGCTTGGCGGATTCCGGTACTTGCAGTAACACCACCTCGCCCTTCTTCACCCCCTTCCCCGAATTTAAGGCAAAGTTCACCAGCACATCAGCATATTTTTCTAAAATCTTTTTTGCTGGCTGGTACATGAATTATTTCTTTGGTTTATCCAGCTTATCCAAACCAAGTTTTTTGACACCATAATAGACCACGAGAGCAATCACGATAAAATTGATGAGATCATTTAAAAACTTCCCATACATTATTGTTCCGCCAAAGAAGTCCACCGAATTAGCAGCCAAGTCTTTGGCGCTGCCCAGAATTACACCGAGAACCGGATTGACTAAATTGATAACAATAGAAGTCACCAAAGCGGATATGGCACCACCTAGAATAAAGGCGATAGCAAAAGCAATTATTCCCTGCTTTCTAACAAAATCAAGAAAATCAGAAAGCTGATTTCGGACCGTACTACCTACTATTATCGCCCCTTCCAACCCCTTTTCTTTTATGTTTATTTCCATAAAATTATTTATTAAAAATTAATAAGTAAATTAGAGATAAAAATGTTTTGTTTGTGACCTTAC
>CAZOJH010000107.1:0-2159 GCA_964580125.1 uncultured Candidatus Saccharibacteria bacterium
CTTTGTTCAAACTGATTCCTGTTACCTTAACCGCGGCGGGCATTGCTGGTTTTATCCTCTCTATTGGTATGGCCGTGGATGCCAACATTTTGATTTTTGAAAGAATGCGGGAGGAGCTCGCTCGTGGCCGAGTATTGGCTGATGCAATCAAGGAAGGTTTTGCCAGGGCCTGGCTGTCTATCCGAGATAGTAATACTTCAAGTATTATTACCGCTGTTATTCTTTATGCTTTCTCCAGTACTCCGGTGGTAAAGGGCTTTGCTCTTGTCTTTGGTCTCGGTGTGCTTGTCTCCATGTTTACCGCTATCACCGCTTCTCGAACTTTGCTTTTGGCTATCAGACATGACAATGCTGGAAAAATTATGCACTTTTTATTCAATAGCGGGGCTCATAAATAAAATAATATGTGGATTATTAAAAACAGAAAAATATTTTATACTATCTCTGGATTACTAGTCCTACTATCTATTGTTTCACTTTTTGTTTGGGGATTAGAACTCGGTATTGATTTTAAAGGTGGATCTGTTGTAGAGATTCGCTATACAGATACAAAGCCAGATTCACAGCTGATTGATAAAAATATCTCCGCACTAGCCACTGAAATCTCCCTGGGTAATTATGTTTTACAATCTGTGGGGGAGACTGACTATTCTATCAAGTCCAGGATGATTACTGATAAGGAAAGACAGCAGATTGAAAATGCCTTCTCTGATAACGGAAAGATTAAGACCGAATTAAAGAAGATAAATTCTATTGGCCCCCTGATTGGTAAGGAAGCGGTGCAGAAAGCCTTTATTTCGATCATTCTTGTCCTTCTTTGTATTGTCCTGTTTATTTCTCTGGCCTTTAGAAAAGTATCCAAGCCTGTTCAAAGCTGGAAGTATGGTTTGATGGCAATACTAGCCCTGGCTCATGATGTGTTGATTCCTACAGGTGTTTTCTCGGTTTTGGGACACTACTTGGGTTATGAAGTGGATACTCTCTTTGTTACCGCCCTTTTGGTGATTCTGGGATTTTCGATTCACGATACTATTGTAGTGTATGACAGAATTCGCGAGAACCTACATGATTCTAGCAAGGCTAATGATAAGAAAACTTTTGAAACCATTGTGGGGGAGAGTGTAAATCAAACAGCTGTGCGTTCAGTCAACACTTCCATGACCACCATTCTAGCCCTCTTTGTCCTTTACTTCCTTGGTCCAGAGGCCACCAAACATTTCTCCCTTGCTCTCATCATTGGTGTTTTCATTGGTACCTATTCCTCCATTTTTATTGCTTCTGCTCTTCTTGTGACTATTCAAAAATGGCAGGCTAAAAGGGAGTTGGCAAAGAAATAATTGTTTTAGCCCTTGTGCATAAGGCTATTGACGAAGGATATCATACAGGTGTATGATATTTTTGGTCTTGTTCCTTGAGGTTTGAGTGTGTGTCATGGTGTCCGAAGCAAGTGGAGGTCAGAGATGGCGAATCGTTCAACTCGTCTCGGCGGTATGTCCAAGAAGAAGCAGAAGCGAGCGCGGGCCAGTTCTACCCGGATAGAGAGGGTAGAGGGTCGGGTGACGCGGCACGGCATGAAGAGTAAGGGCGTTGGCAAGAGAGCCAAAGCGGCCTGAGCTCTGTGGGGTCCATGAGTCGTGGTGTACTGACAGGAGAGTGATGATGCCGAGGAACTTTGATCTGGGTGGTGGTAGCTGCAGCCGTAGGACAGAACCCTACGTGCACAGTGAGACCAGGCGGGCAAAGCACAAGAGGAGGACTGCGCCGCATAAGTCTGGTGAAGATGACCAGACCAAGGCGGAAGTAGTGGCGGCATGATTGTCGCCAAGTGACCAAGTGAGGTCAGCAAAAAGCGCGTTTCAGTGGGAGACTGGGCGCGCTCTTAAAATTCTATTTTTTTCTCCCTCTGATAACGAGGGAGTTTGGGGGTAAAAACACAACCGCCCCGGTCATCAGAATGACCACCCCGCCTTAACTAAGGCGGGGATTTGGTGGAAGTACCACGTACTACTTTATCCGCTTGACTTTGGTTTTTCTATGAGTATAATGGACTGCACTGTTTAGTTATCACCTGTTGGGTGATTTTTAAACGGTATGGATAGAAGTTCATTGAAATATTTGAAAAATATCTAGCCTGGCCATCGATATGGCAGAGCTAGATG
>CAZOJH010000108.1:0-2128 GCA_964580125.1 uncultured Candidatus Saccharibacteria bacterium
TTTATGTGAAGTGGGGAGCCGGGTAGCGGGTAACGCCCGTCGTCCGCAAGGATAGAGGTGACCACAGTGACGTCAATGGCGAAAGCCAACGACTCCCTTCGGGGAGAATCCTGTTGAAAGGCAGGGGTGCAACGAGCAAATCCTTACTTCTGTGCAAGGTCGTGTCCCGCGCAAGTGGGAAGTACCGCTTGATCCACCGAGTAATCGGTGAGACAGATAAATGATCGTCTATCCCGAGATTTTTTCAAAGGAGGACAGAATTCGGCTTATAGGTACGAAAGCACTATGCAAAATCGCTCCCCGAAGGGGCGATTTTGCTTTGTATTTTTTTAAAATCCTGTATAATAGCGGGTATTATACATGGTTAAGAGATTTTTTAATTTTTTTAATAAAGAAATTAGCGGTTTACACGAAGCCGCTTATTTGCTTGGTTTTTTTGCCTTACTATGCCAGTTGTTGGCATTGGTCCGAGATCGGTTGTTAGCCTACACTTTTGGGGCAGGACATGCCTTGGATATCTATTACTCTGCCTTCAGGATTCCCGATTTTATTTTTGTAATGGTGGCCTCACTCGTTGGTATTTCTGTCCTGGTGCCGTTTATAATTGAAAAAGTAAATATTAGTCCAGCCGAGAGTAAGAGGTTCATTAGTAACGTTTTTTCTTTTTTCTTCCTACTTATATTTGTTGTCAGCCTCATTACCTTTTTTCTTGTTCCATATTTAGTACCGTTTATTTTTAAAGGCTTCTCACCTAAAGATTTTCCCGAGCTCATCTCCTTTACCAGAATTCTTTTATTGTCGCCAATCTTGCTTGGGCTCTCAAACTTTTTTGGTAGTATTACCCAAGTCTATAAGCGTTTCATCATATATTCCATCAGTCCAATGGTTTATAATTTGGGTATAATTTTAGGGATTGTGGTCTTTTATCCCATTTTTGGCTTAAAGGGTTTGGTTCTGGGGGTGGTCCTTGGAGCCTTACTTCATTTACTAATTCAAATTCCATTTGTTATCAAGCAAGGAATGTTTCCGACTTTTAAATTTGATTTTGATTTCAAAGAAATTAAAAAGGTTATGTCCTTGTCAGTACCTAGAACCTTTACTCTGGGTATCACCCAAATCACTACCATCTTTCTAATTGCCATGGCTACTTTTATGAGAGAGGGGTCAGTGGCTATCTTTAATTTTTCGATTAATATGCAGTCAGTCACCTTGTCCATCATTGGAGTAAGTTATTCTATCGCTGCTTTTCCCACTCTGGCTAAATTTTTTGCTGATAAACAAAAGGAGAAGTTCTTAGCGGAGGTGATAGCCTCGGCCCGACATATTATCTTTTGGTCCATACCAATTTCGGTTCTGTTTATTGTTTTGAGGGCGCAAGTGGTACGAACCATTTTAGGGGCGGGGGAGTTTAATTGGGACAACACTCGTCTCACGGCTGCTGCTCTGGCTTTGTTTTCTTTTTCGGCTCTAGCCCAAGGCTTGATACTTCTTTTCGTCCGTGGCTATTATGCTATGGGTAATACTAAGAAACCACTAATCATTGGTAGTATTTCTGGAGCCTTGATAATCGGTCTGTCATATCTTTTTATAAAACTCTTTGAGTCATGGTCAATATTTCAATATTTTATTGAATCCCTCTTTAGAGTAAGTGGTATAGAAGGAACTCAGGTCCTTATGCTTCCACTCGGTTATACCTTGGCTGTGATAATAAACTGTATTATCTTGTGGGTCTGTTTTAATCAAGAGTTTGCTGGTTTTACCAAATTACTTAAGGCAACTCTCTTCCATAGTTTTTCGGCTTCGGTAATTATGGGCGCGGTGACTTACCTTGGGCTGAATATTTTTGACAATGTTTTTAATATTAGCACCACCTTCGGTATCTTTATGCAGGGTTTCCTGTCCGGAATTATTGGTATTACTGCTGGTATCATTATTTTTAAATCACTTAAAAATCAGGAAATTGAAGAAATCTGGCGCACCCTGCATCATAAAATCTGGAAGGCTAAACCGTTACCGGTGGAGATTTCAGAGATTTAAAACTAAATGGAAATTGTTTGATTTTAAAAGCCTTGAATTTCCTCGCGTTTCAGGAAACATTCAAATTTTTTGAGTCTGGTTTTGACCCGGC
>CAZOJH010000109.1:0-244 GCA_964580125.1 uncultured Candidatus Saccharibacteria bacterium
ATTAATTTCTTTGGTGCCATGAACGGTTAAGGTACTGGTGCCCACACCGTCAATCTGTATGCCCAAGTCCTGCAAGAAAAAGCATAAATCCTGGACCATATAGTTGGCCGAGGCAAATTTGATTTTTGAAACACCTGGAATTAGGGCAGCCGCCATGAGGGCGTTCTCGGTGACAGTGTCACCGCTTTCATAAAGAGCAAATTCCGCCTGTTTTAGTTTTGGGGAAGTTACGGCATAGCTCTTT
>CAZOJH010000109.1:254-2110 GCA_964580125.1 uncultured Candidatus Saccharibacteria bacterium
CACCAAAGTTTTCCAATGCAAAAAGATGCGGGGTTACAGTTCTGGCGCCAAGCTTGCAACCACCAGACTGGGGTAAGGAAAATTTTTTGAGGTGATGAATTAATGGAGCAATCAGCATAATAATACTTCTGGTTCTTTCAGCGCTTTCCTTGTTTATATTTATTAGATTAATTTTTTTGGCTTCAATTTCTAGATCGTTATTTATCCACTTAATATTCACACCAATACTTTCTAGCACCTCCACCATTCTATATACCTCTTCAATTTTTGGCACATTCTTGATGGTAGTTTTGCCTTTATTAAGTAGGGAAGCACAAATAATACCCATAGCCCCGTTTTTAGAGGTTTTAGTAATAATTTCCCCTGTTAATTTATGACCGCCTTCAATCTGAAAATTCATAAAAGGAGTATAGCATATCCCGAGATTTTTATAAAAGAAAAAACCAGCGAACCGGTTTTTCCTGTTGCTGGTTGTTTATTCCATTTTTATGGTTCAAAACTCATTGCCGTGAGTTTGGGCCAATTCAAACTCACAAGTTCATCGTGCTCATCATGTCTGTGATGATTACCGCCTTTGTGACGAATATTTACAGTTGCTTGCCCACGCATCCTCAGTACGACGTTGTCTCCATGTTTAAGCAAACCACCACTTTCAGCCTTCGTGATTTCTGCGTCAATTTCCTCCTTTGCCGCCTTGGCATGCTTGAGTTGGATTTCAAACATTTTCTTTGCAAAATCGATTGCAAAGGTTTCTTGTTGTGCTTCGGTCATTATTTACTCCTTTCTATATATCCTCCTTGATATCAAAACCTGTTCTGTACCTTAATATATAACGCCGTAAATGTCAAGCTATTGTAAAAGTCTGGAAAAAAGATATGATGAACCTATGTCATTTTTTGTGAAAAAGATTGGTATTGATTTAGGTACTACAACTACTTTGGTTTTTTTACCTGGTAAGGGTGTGGTTCTCTTTGAACCTTCTGTAGTAGCGGTTTCAGAGCAAGATAATAAAATTCTGGCTGTAGAAATAAAAAAAAAAAAGATGATTGGTAAAACTCCAGACAGTATTATTGCTTATCGGCCTATGAAGGACGGTGTGATTGCTGATTACCGCGTGACCGAAGCCATGTTGCGTTATTTTATTGATAAAGCTCTCGGCAAATGGAATTTTTTCAAGCCAGAAGTTATGCTCTCAGTGCCGGCGGGTGTGACCTCCACGGAACGTCGTGCGGTGATAGAAGCGGCCATGAAAGCCGGAGCTAAAAATGCCTTTGTGGTGAAGGAACCTATTTTAGCCGCTATTGGGGCCGGCATTCCTATCCAAGAACCTATGGGTCATATGATTGTGGATATAGGCGGCGGCACCACGGATGTGGCGGTGATTTCTTTGGGAGGAATTGTGTCATCTACTTCGGTAAAGTGTGCGGGAAATAAAATTGATTATGCTATTGCTGATTATATTAAAAAAACTTTTAATCTGGCTATTGGAGATAAAACCGCCGAAGATATTAAAATCCACGTAGGCTCTGCAGTACCCATGGAAGAAGAATTGGTTATGACCATCAAAGGCCGTGATTTTTTGTCTGGATTACCTAGAACGGCTGAGATAAAAACCAATGAAATTGTAAAAGCCATTTCAAAAGAACTTCGTGATATGATCAAAGCTATCAAAGATGTGTTGCAGGAAACTCCTCCAGAGCTTGCCGCGGATATTATTGATCAGGGTATTATTATGACCGGTGGTTCTTCTCAACTTCGTAACCTCGCTGAACTTGTCCTTCGCCGAACTGGTGTAAAAGCCGTGGTGGCCAAGGACCCCATGTATTGTGTGGCTAAGGGTACTGGTATTGCTTTTG
>CAZOJH010000110.1:0-912 GCA_964580125.1 uncultured Candidatus Saccharibacteria bacterium
CAGACCAGAACTTACTGGTAAGAAATTAATTTTGTTTCTTACAAATATTTTTACCGCTGACACAAAAAACAAAGATGAATTTGAAGACGGATTAGTTACCATTTTTAGGGAGGCCTTGGATGCCGGAAACGTAATTTTAGTAATTGATAATTTTCCAAAATTAATCCTCCAAGCAAACCAATTTAAATTAAATTTGTATGAAATAATAGAGCCGTATTTAGCTAGTAGGGATGATCAAATTATTGCCTTGGCAGATACAGAGTATTATCATGCCCTAATAGAAAATGATCAGGCTTTTATGTCTCGTTTTGAAACCATCCAAGCCAAGCCCTTATTATTAAATGAGATTGTTAATATTATTGCGCACGAAGCCCTAACTGCCGAAAAAATTTATGAGATAACCTATACCTATCCCGCCATATTAGAAATTGCTAAAAGTGCGGAATATTATTTCCCGGACGGTGTTTCTTCTGATAAGGCCAAGGATCTATTAACCGAAATATCCCCTTGGGCTGTAGCAAGAAATATTGATTTGATAGAAAAAAATAATGTCCTAGAATATATAGGTGAAAAAACCAATATACCCACCGGCAGTATTCAAATTGATGAAAGGGAGAAACTCCTTGGTTTAGAAAAGGCCCTCATGAAGAGAGTGGTTGCTCAGAGAGAGGCTGTATTTGCCGTAGCTGGAGCTATTAGGCGTAGCCGAGCGGGTATAAGAAATGAAAAGAGACCACTCGGTTCCTTCCTCTTTTTGGGCCCCACAGGAGTAGGTAAAACAGAAACCGCCAAGGCCTTGGCTGACGTTTTCTTTGGTGATGAAAAACTGCTAATGCGCCTAGATATGTCTGAATATCAAAATGCTGAATCCCTGGCTCGTCTGATAGGCTCTGAGGAAAATAACACTCAAGG
>CAZOJH010000110.1:922-2087 GCA_964580125.1 uncultured Candidatus Saccharibacteria bacterium
GTATTACTACTTGATGGATTTGAAAAAACCAATAAGGATATTCTAAACCTATTTCTCCAAATCATTGATGAGGGTTTTTTCTCTGATGTGACCGGAAAAAAGGTCCTAGCCAGGAATATCTTATTTATTGCCACTTCCAATGCTGGCGCGGAAAAAATATTTGAAATCATTTCTGCTAATAAAAATTTGAAGGATTATGAGACAGAAATTATTCAAGATATTGTAAAACGTGGAGCATTCAAGCCCGAGCTTATAAACCGCTTTGATGCCACTATTTTATTTCACCCCTTGACCAAAGAAAATCTGACTGAGATTGCCAAGTTAATGTTATTAAAAGTAGTTAAAAGACTGGGGGAAAAAGGGATTGAGATGATTATAAATAGTGAATTAATAGACTTTGTGGTGACCGGAGGTTATAACCCCACCTTTGGTGCTAGGCCAATGAACAGATTAATACAGGACACAGTGGAGCAACATTTAGCTGACTTGATCATCAGAGACGAACTGAATGCCGGTCAAACCATCAAATTTTCTGTGGTAGGTAAAAATGGCAGTAAAGAGGATATCGTCCCTATTTTAAATAAATAACATAGGCCTTGCCGTCAGTAATATACTTTCCTTTTTCATAGTAATTTCCCTTGGTATTATCCACAAACTGCTTCTTTTCATAACCAGAAATTAAACCAGTCTTCAAAAGACTGTGGAATAACTCATCTCTGGCGGTGTCTAATTCTACAGAAGAAGCCCTAAAAATAATGTACTTGATACCGGTATTAAAGCCGGTGGAGCCCACATAAACAAAACCACCATCTTCCGTAGCTATACCGGTTTGCCAAAAACGAGCCTCGTAACGAGCACCAAAATCACTACCAGAAATGGTTTTTTCGAAAGCAAATTCATTTGGTCTACCGTGCCAAAAAAGTGGAGAAATAGGAGCATTTTCATAATTACTATTTTTAAAATAAGCCAAAAATATCTTCAAAAAGTTCTTTACTCCCACCGGTTCGGCTTGCACGAAACCGGCGGATAAAATACTTTGCCTAAAAGTTTCTTCATCAGAAGCCACAATAATAAAATTCAACGGGGCTTGATAGTCACCAGTTATATTTTCCTGGAATTTGGGAATGTATTTTTCAAATAAAGGATCAGAAATATCTCTGACAAT
>CAZOJH010000111.1:0-2055 GCA_964580125.1 uncultured Candidatus Saccharibacteria bacterium
ATTATTATAACCATTTTGAGTGATTATTCTTATATGAATGGGCTGTGGGAAAAGGTGAAGTATATAAGGGGGATGGGTGTAAATTAAATGATAATAAAAGCTACTTAACAATAAAACTTTGTGTGACAAAAATACCGTTACCATTATCACCACCAAGCCAAGAATCAACCCACTTAACTCTCTCGCTTGTTTCTTCGAATAATTTAATATCTTTTATTTTATAGACACCATTACTTATTATATCTTTATATCCGTCTAATCTTAACATCAAGTTTGCCCCTTGTGGTCCTGTAATAGTACTGAAACGACTAGAGACACCCATCTCTTCCCCAGAAGGGGAAACAAAGTCTGCTGATAAAATATAATTACCATCTTTTTTAATATCAACCCAAAGATCAGCTTGTATTATTGAGGTTATTCCCTCCACAAAATCAAGACCTTTAACAGTTGGATCGCCGAGTATTTGAGCATTTTCAGAAGACACACTTATATATGTTCCACCGCTAATTGCAGATTTTTGAGCAAAAGAGTTACCCTGAGAATCTTTCCCACTAACGGTATATACAGCTCCGTAATCTCCGTATGGTAAATCAAATATTTGAGGAGAACTATAAATACCATCATACGGCAAACCAGTGTCAATATAAGGTTCGTCTGACAAAGTAAGTGTTTTTATTTTTTTTCTATCCTGATCAAGAATATCAGCTTTGATGTTAAGATCTAACAATGGCGTTAATGATTCACCAGATGTTTTTTCTCCAACAGCAACCTTTAAAATAAGACCGTTTTTACTGTGTATTAACTCACTGGAGGATTGGGGGACTATGTGAATATTTGACCGCCCAAAAATGGAAACACTAAAATCTATTGTTTGTGTACTCAGATTACTGATAACTAGTTTCCAATTTCCGACAAGAACCGGTTCTTCAAAAGAGTACATCAAGGAAAACTGACTCTCCTTCTTCAAAAAGAAAGGGTTTGGTGTAGATCCAGTCATTTTGCTTGAGGAATCAATTGCGGCATTAGCCGTTAGATTTTTTACTTTCCCTTGAGGGTTGGTAAGGCTAATTGATATTCCATCACCAACCCAACCAAGCATTAACGATAAACTTGACCCGTTACCAGCAGTAACATTATAACCAGCATTTGAGTTCGCGTTAATTTTAGTTGACACGGTGTCATTAAGTATTAATTCAGAATATTTTATTGCTTGATTTGTTTGGCTAATAATAGGAGCCTGTGTTTTAGAGCTTGTGGCAATAGGTTTCTGTATATTTACAGATGTAGAAGCTAGCGTTTCTAAAATATTGGTAGCTGTATCATTATTTTCTGTACTTGAAGCCAAATTAATATTTATTTCATTGTTTACAATTTCAGGCGGTTCTTCACCTGAATTATTTATTGACATATTTAAATAAAAATATGTTCCAAACCAAAGTATAGCTAAAAAAAACAAGACAAATAAAACAATAATAGTGAATGATTTTTTAGAAATTTGTTGCGGTGACCTCACTAATTGAGAAGGTGCCGTATTAAGATTACTTGTTGATTGTGGCGCATTAACAACATTAATTAGGAACCAGCCTTGGGCTTTTAATGTTTCAATTACCTCTTGTCTATCTGTCTCAATATATTGAAGTTGAGTTAAGATATCATTTACTTTTTCTAGAGGGGAATCTTTATCTAAACCATTAATTTGTAAAATACGAGTAACTTCTTGAGTATTTATCATTGATTTAGATAATTAATATTAATAGTTAGTATAATATCACTTATAGCTAAATATAAAAAGTTCGATTCCTATTGGGGTCTATCCTAAAATCAGTTGGACCAGGAGTACCTTTGTCGCCCGCACCTTAAAACTTCTCGTCAGAAATTTTAGGTTGGGCACCGCCTCATGATTTTTTGTACTCAAAAAATCTATTCCGGCGTTCGACTCCAAACGTAAACAAAATCATTTGTTTACTCTGGGCGGACATTAAAAAAGAGTGCCGAAGCACTTTTTTAATGTCCGCCCAGTTGGAGTCGAACCAACGACCTTCTCCTTAAAAGGGA
>CAZOJH010000112.1:0-2039 GCA_964580125.1 uncultured Candidatus Saccharibacteria bacterium
GACGGTTGGTTTGCATCTGGATCTATGCCTTTTGCTCAAGCTCATTATCCGTTTGCTAATTTAGACAAATTTAATCCTAACCCGGGGATGTTCAGAAAGCCGATCGGTTTTCCGGCTCAATTTATTGGCGAGGGCTTAGACCAAACCAGAGGCTGGTTTTATTCCATGCTTGTCCTTTCCGTAGGCTTATTTGGCGAGTCTTCCTATAAAAATGTGGTTGTTAATGGTTTGATTTTGGCAGCGGATGGTAAAAAGATGTCTAAGAGTTTAAAGAACTACCCTGACCCTTTGTTATTAGTAGAAAAATATGGGGCTGATGCTTTGCGTTATTATTTACTATCTTCACCTGTTGTCAAAGCCGAAGATTTGTGTTTTTCTGAAGCTGGAGTAGACGAGATAATGAAGAAAATATTGATGCGTTTGGAAAATGTTTTTTCCTTCTATGAGATGTATAGTCAAAATACTTTCGTTCCGGTAAAGAACTTTACCCCAGAGTCGGATAACATTTTAGATCAGTGGATATTAGCCAGATTAGGCGAACTCACTTATGAGGTAACAAAAGCCTCTGATAAATATGAATTAGATCGTGCCACGAGGCCGATAATGGATTTTGTTGATGATCTCTCTACCTGGTACCTCAGGCGTTCTCGAGATAGGTTTAGATCTAGTAATCAAAAGCCTGCCCGACCAGAAGACTCTGGTCGTTCGGGCGGGGATAAAACTCTAGCGATTGAAACGACCCGCTTTGTACTGGAGGAACTATCTAAAGTTATTGCTCCGGTCATGCCATTTTATGCGGAAGAATTATACCAAAAGGTAAAGTCCTACGCCGGCATGGAAAGCGTCCACTTAGCTCCCTGGTCAGAGGTTCACGAACCTTCGAACTTAGAAAAGAAGGTCCTGGCTAGTATGGCGGAAGTAAGAAAGATAGTTTCTTTGGGTCTTGAAGCTCGTGCCAAGGCAAATATAAAAGTCCGTCAGCCACTCCAAAAATTAAAAATCAAATCTTCAAAAATAATAAGTGAAGATGAAAAGCTATATTTTGATTTGATAAAAGATGAACTAAATATTAAAGAGGTGGTTGTTGATAACAATCTAGCTGACGGAGTAGAGCTCGACACCAACATTACTTTTGAACTACGGGTAGAGGGTCAGATGAGAGACATTATTCGTTGTATACAAGAGCTTCGCAAACAAGAAAAGTTAAGCCCAGCTGATGTAGTTGGTTTGAAGGTGAAGGTAAACCAGAAAGGCAAGGAACTAATCCAAAAGTTCGAAACGGAAATTAAAAAAGCTACCTTATTAAAAAATATTTCTTTTGAGAATTTTGAATCAGGCACTGCTCTCTTGGTCGAAGACATGAACTTTGAGTTTAAAATAAGTCGATGACCAGAAAGAAAAAGATAATTTTTGTCCACGGTTATGGTCTAGGTGTTCCCCTAGAAGCCGGTGACTGGCCCAGGACTCTTGCCCATGACCTAGAAAAGTATGGTTTTGATTTTAAAATATTATTAATGCCAGATCCGGTCTATCCAGAAGTTTCAGAATGGCTTAACTTTATAAAAAAACAAGAAATCAAGGTGGATTTGGACACCTATTTTATCGGGCACAGTTTAGGCTGTATTACTATTGCTCGGTTTCTAGAAACACTACCAGTCGGAAAAGTGGCTGGTGGATGCGTTCTTGTCTCCGGTTTTTGCTCCTTACCGCAGATACCGCTTCTGGCTGATTTTTGTAATTTACCCTTGGATTATAATGAGGTAAAAAAACACGCGCGGGAATTTGTGATGGTTGCCTCTCTCGACGATCATCTTATTCCGCTTTCTGCCAGTGAAGAATTGGGACAAAGATTAGATGCCAGAATGGTTGTGGATTCAAATAAATTAGGCCATTTTGTCACTGGAGTTCGCGAGATTCCTAGTCTGTTAAATATTGTTCTGGAAATGGACCAAATGAGAAAGGAAATAGTGGAAATGAAAAGTTTAAAACAAAAGTCCTAGATTATAATCTTATGCACAATATATATACGACCGAGGGTT
>CAZOJH010000113.1:0-2036 GCA_964580125.1 uncultured Candidatus Saccharibacteria bacterium
GGATGAATCAAGAAGCCAAGTTACTTTCTGGTGGTGAAAAACAGCGCGTGGCTATTGCCCGGGCCCTAGTAAACAATCCACAGGTTATTTTTGCGGATGAGCCTACGGGAAATTTGGACTCCAAGTCCGGTGAATTGGTAATTGAAATAATTCAGAAATTAAATAAGGAGCTTGGCCACACTGTTATTCTTATCACGCATGAAACTTATACCGCGGAATATGCGGAGAGGATAATCAGGCTTCATGATGAATAGGCGAGTAGACGGTAAGGCTTTTGTGAAATAATAATAAATATCATGATTTTAAAATACAGTATAAAAACCGCTATTAAGGGACTTCAAACGCACAAGAGCCGTTCCGCTTTGACGATACTTGGTATTGTGATTGGTATCACTTCTATTATACTGATTATGTCACTAGGGCAGGGAGCCAAGGATTTGATTTTAGGTCAAATACAAGGGCTAGGTGCTAAAAATGTGGTGGTTTTACCAGGCAAGGAACCAGGTGGTCCTAGTGATCTGGCATCTCTTTACGCTGACTCATTAAAAGAAAGAGAGCTTGTAGCCTTGAGAAATAAAAACAATGTACCAAATGCTGTGCGGGTAATGCCAATTATTTTTGGTTCGGAAAATGCTGTCTATCAAAATGAAATTTATAAAGCTTCTTTGTTTGGTTCCGGGGAGACTATGGCCGCCTTGTGGGATTTGAAACCAATAGATGGATCATTTTTCCAAAACGAAGATGTAAAAAGTAAGGCCAGTGTAGTGGTGCTGGGAGATAAAGTAAAGACGGAACTTTTTGGCACTTCAAAAGCGGTTGGAGAAAAGATTAGAATTAAAAACACTACTTTCCGAGTGATAGGGGTGTTGGCCGCCAAGGGTCCTGGTTCACTTATTGATTTTGATTCTGCCACTATTGTGCCTTATACCACCATGCAGCAATATGTGGTGGGAACAAAATATTTTCAGCGTGTGGTGGTAGAGGCTGATTCTGAGAATAATATTGAGGCGGTAGCTATGGATATTAGAAAAACTTTGCGTGATCTGCATAATATTACTGATCCGGCCAAAGATGATTTCTTTGTTTCCACTCCAGCGGAAGTGGCTGACAAGCTGGGAACTATTTTTAATACTCTGACTATTTTCCTGGCAGCGGTGGCGGCTATTTCATTAGTGGTGGGTGGGGTGGGGATTATGAATATTATGCTTGTATCTGTTACCGAACGAACAAAAGAGATTGGTTTGAGAAAAGCTCTTGGTGCAACCAATAATGATATCCAAACTCAGTTTTTGTTGGAGGCGGTGATACTCACGGCTATTGGTGGAGTCATTGGTATTATTTTAGGTTCTGGTCTTGCGCTTATTACTTCTGTTTTAATTACAAAGTTTGGCGGGTTAAATTGGCAGTATATTTTTCCAATCAGTGCCGCCGTTTTGGGTATTGTTGTTTCCAGCCTTGTGGGACTTGTTTTTGGTATTTATCCCGCTCGCCAAGCGGCCAAAAAATCTCCTATGGAAGCGCTCCGGTATGAATAGTTGTTTTATTTCTATTTTATATTAAATAACCGTCGAGCCCTATTGAGGATACTCGACGGTGTTAGTTGCGACCTGATGATTTAAACCTGCCTTTCAACCTCTTGTTGGAGACCAGCAAGTTTTGAGCGTATGATCACGCTGTCCTCTTTTGTGCATTGGACCGCCATAACGATCAGGTCACCCAGAGAAATGCCACTGATCCTGGCAATCTTACCAAGACAAGAGAGAGAAGCTTCTCTGCAACCACGCTCTAGTAGTGCCAGATAGTTTCTGGTTATTCCAACTCTATTAGCAAAATCCTGCTGGGTTAGAGACTTGCTCTTTCTAACCTTTTTAATCGCCAACCCCACATTTGTAGGTGTTAAGATCATTATGTCCTCCTTGTTGTTTCTTCTATCATATATAGTATATGGTTTTGACTTTTTGTCAACTACGTTTTGAATCGCCACAAAAGAAGCGTCTTTTCGTTTGTATATTTTTTATTTATCAGTATTATATACC
>CAZOJH010000114.1:0-2032 GCA_964580125.1 uncultured Candidatus Saccharibacteria bacterium
AGAGCGCTTCATTTACACTGAAGATGTCACAGGTTCGAGTCCTGTATCGCCCACAAACAAATTTATTTGTTTATACAGGATGAGAAAGCCGGAATGATGCCGAGCTAGCAAGCGAGGCCATGAGGCGGGGCCGAAAGTTTTTATGAGCGACGGCGAATAAAAAACTTGTGGCCGAGTCCTGTATCGCCCACAAACAAATTATATGAACATCACTATTCTTTATGAAGATAAAAATCTATTAGCGGTGAATAAACCGTCTGGACTTGTAATACATACTGATGGGCGGACTAAGGAAGAGGCGCTCACAGATTGGATAAAAGAAAAATATCCGGAGAGTGAAAATGTAGGTGAACCGTTGGAAATTGGAACCGGGCAGATGATTAAGAGATGGGGAATTGTGCACCGGATTGATCGGGAGACTTCTGGTATCGTTTTGATTGCTAAAAATCAGGAAACATATGATTTTCTTAAAAAACAATTTTTAAAAAGAGAAATCGAAAAGTTTTATCACGCCGTGGTACATGGCGATGTCCGATATGATGAAGGGATCATAAATTTAGCTATTGGTAGGAGTAAGAGTGATTTTAGGAAGCGCGCCACCGGTAAGGAAGTACGAGGAGAAGCTAGAGAAGCCATAACTCATTATAAAACTTTAGCTCGAAAAGAAAAGATATCATTGATTGAAGCTAATCCGCGAACGGGACGCACTCACCAGCTCCGTGTTCATTTTGCAGACATTGGACACCCGATTGTGGGGGATAGGCTTTATTCTGTTCCACGTAAGTCACCGCTTGAGATTAAACGCTTGGCTCTCCATGCTTATGCTATAGAATTTGAGTTACCTGATGGCAAACTCACAAAAATAATTGCCCCTTACCCAGCTGATTTTCAGGTGGCGGTGGATTTCTTTAAATAATTTGCGAAAAAGGAATATCTGTGCTAGATTACGGGGATGAAAATTTCATCAGTAGACATTGAAGAGAGAAAGAAACAGGTCCTCAAGGCCGGTGATACTGTGCGTGTTCATCAGAAGATTACTGAAGGAGATAAGTCCAGAATCCAGATTTTTGAAGGCCTAGTTATTGGCCGTAAGCATGGTGATGAAG
The DNA here is from genome assembly GCA_964580125.1 of uncultured Candidatus Saccharibacteria bacterium. GTDB lineage: Bacteria > Patescibacteriota > Minisyncoccia > Phycocordibacterales > GWA1-40-21 > CAIJXO01. The sequence continues at coordinate 1,107 of CAZOJH010000114.1, forward strand.
CTGGTGGTACTTTGACCGTCAGAAAGGTGATTGATGGAGTAGGGGTAGAGAGAATCTTCCCGTTTTATTCCCCCAACGTTGCTAAATTTGAAGTGGTCAGAAAATCTAAAACTAGAAGATCAAAACTTTATAATATTCGTGATAAAGCTGCTAAGGAGATCCGCCGAAAAATGAAGCATATTATAAATGCCAAGGAAGTGGTAGAGGAAGCGGTGGCTGAAACTCCTGTCGAAATTAAATAAATAAAATTCAAAGCCCCGGCATCTGATGCCGGGGCTTTTGATTGAGTTTTTGATAATTAATTGGTAGACGCTACGCCCTTGAGGTATTTTATTATTATAGTATACTTAGTCAATGGGAAAACGTGGCCCAAAACCAAAATATATTGTTTCAACTAAGTGGAGATCCGGGCTCGCGTATGCCGTTGGTTTGCTTGCTTCTGACGGTTGTTTATCATGCGATGGCAGACATATCGGTCTGACCTCAGTAGATATAGATCAGCTGGAGAATTTTAATAAAGCTCTTGGTGTCAAATTTAATATCGGGTATAAAAATAGGAATTCTAAAAGTAGTAATGTTGCCTACAGGGTTCAAATCTCTAGTGTTCTATTTTATGGATTTCTAGAAACAATTGGTTTTACTAAAAATAAGTCCTTAACAATCAAGAAGATTAATTTACCTGATAAATATTTTTTTGATTTTCTCCGAGGCCTTTTTGATGGTGATGGTTACAGCTATTCTTATTGGGATAAAAGGTGGGCTTCAAGTTACATGTTTTACATAGGGTTTTGTTCCGGGAGTGTGGTTTTTGTGGATTGGTTGAGAGAGAAGATATTTGATCTAGTAAAGATAGAAGGGCATATTACCAAGGCAAAGAGAAAAAACTTTTACTAACATCCACTGATTTTTTTTCTAGTGGTTCGAAT
>CAZOJH010000115.1:0-1914 GCA_964580125.1 uncultured Candidatus Saccharibacteria bacterium
GTTTAGGCTACTACTTATTCAATTTTCCCTGACACCATAATACTACTCCTCTTTTTAGATATTGTAAAACCTTTTTTAGATAAAAATTTTGGATTTTTTTTGAGGTTTTGAATTATAAAAAGCCAATAAAAAAGAGACAACCCTCACACTTATTCTAAAATATGTGTTTTGAGTTTTTGGCTGCGAAACAAACTTGGGTCCCTATCCTTAGTACCGCTACCTGATGGTGTTTTAAGGATCAAAGACAGCCCCCCATCGACATATTAAACAGCGGTCATCAAACATCAAAACTATATTAATGAGTTAGAAATTATGAATCTAACTCAAGGCATTTATTGTGGTCGTTCAGTGAATGCCTATATTACATATCTGACTAGTCCTCAGGTATTTTATTAATTATAATTTATTAAACAATATGTCAGTCAAATCAATCGCTGAGATACTAGCTGGACCAAAGGTTAGTAATTGGCACAATTCTCTTAAAACCCGAGATGCTGTGGCGGCGCAGATTGAAAAAATCTGGGGCAAAGCAGAACTCTCCAACTATTCTGCTGAGACTTCGGCACTCCCGTACTCGAAATGGGTTTCTCTGGGGTACGTTCCCAAGAAAGGTTCCAAGGCTTTGAAATCAATTACCATCATTGAAAAGAAAGATGCTCAAGGTAATGTTATCGGTCGTTATCCACACACGATTAATTTATTTTATTATCGCAGCGTGGAATTATTAAAAGAAAAAAAGCCATGTTAGAGAAAGAAATGAAGGTAGGTTATCAGAATCGTGAGGGTTCTCGTCACGATCTACAGGCGGTGCCACAGATTATCTTGGCGAATAAACATCTTGAATATATTTCAGGGATAAAAATTAGTGATCACGTGACAGTCTGCTATGAGCCGGACAGAATTATTATTAAAAAATCTAATCTAAAATAAAGTCATGATAAATTATCAAACCGCTGGTGTTAAGTCACCATTTCAAATGAAGTCATTTGGAAGTCAAGAAAGGAAGCATCCAGTCAGAGAAGAAATTGAACGTAATGTCGGAGTGGTTAATCTTACCGCCGAAATTCAAGAGGATAAAGTGACCCTTGGCGCCTTAAAGCATATACCTGGTTTAGTCAGTTATATTTGTGTGCTTAAAAACAGCGCTGATGGGTCCATTATAGGAATTGGACGTGGAACTTCTGTTATAAACCGCGTTAATAAATTCTTTGAACGTACTATAAGAGTAGCGTTTAATTCAGCCATAATCGATTCTGTAATGCAAAGTACGAAAATGTTAAATACTCTGAGGCTTAAGTTAGAGAATAAAGCACCGGCTACTGCCGCTGCAGGTATAGAAGATACAGAGCTGGATTTGGAAGGTAGAGATAGAGTTTGCTCGTTTGAGGATGATTCCACTTTACGACACGCTAGCCAAAAACAGCGCGATTTTTTGGCATCTTTGATCGCAACTAAGTGCGACGAGGGATCAAAAAGTGAGTATCTATCCCAACTAAATGAAAAGTATCTGTCTTCATTCCAGGCCAGTGAACTTATCTCTAGTCTTTTACCAATTAAATAACAAAACTTTATGACAACAGCAAAAATAAAGTGTGGTATGTTTTGTCCTAGAAAGGGTTACTTCTTCCCGGATTATGAGGATAATAGAAGTGCGGATATGATTCGGCCTAACCAATTAAGACAGCTCACAGACTATATCCTAAGCCAGCACAATGATTCGGACGAAGAGAAGGCCGACAAGATCGAGGCTCTCTCCGAATTAACACAGGTTGAAGCGACAGATGTTCTGTATGAAATTAGCCGGTGGCAATAAATGGGTCCAGTTTTGCGGCAGAACTGGATGCTTTACAAAAACGCGTCAGAGATGGCGCGGTTTTTTGTGCGTCTTGTAATACTGCTACCAACCTACAAGCT
>CAZOJH010000116.1:0-1906 GCA_964580125.1 uncultured Candidatus Saccharibacteria bacterium
TTGGAAGATTAAACCGTATAGCATCTCGGCTCGCCACTCCTATCCGTCAACGTCGTATGTCGACGGATTAGACAATTTTAAATTTTGTAACCGGATTTTTGATGAACTCTTTTAATTCTTTCTTGTATAATTTATTATTTAAATCAAATAAATCATAAAATAGTTCCTTGTTAATAATACATGAAAGGTCTCTTTCTCGCTGATTAAAATAATCAGCAAAGCTTGACCATCTGTAGTCTTTCATAAATTCAAGCGCTTTGTCGGTGTCTCTCAACCCTTTCTGCTTCCAGTTTGGAAAATTGATGTCTAAAATGTTTAAATCAACATAATATGGAATATAGAGAAATTGTCTATTGTTCTCTAACAAAACCATCTTGGTTCTATTTTGGAAGAGGAAACCACTCCTCTTGTGTTTTATGTTAAAATATTTAGTGTAACCATTGCCTAGTCTTCTAACAAATTCTGATATTCCTCCCCCAACTTTCTCTTGTAATAGTAAGTGAAAATGGTTGGGCATTAATGTCCATTTTAGGATTTCAACTATTTTTTCTTGTGGTGGGGGATTATTTAAAAATGATTCAGCTTCACTTCTGACAGCCTGTCCTTCATTATTGAATTTATATAGACTTTCAATAAATCTCTCACGATCATGATTATCCACAAAAATCTCATTTTTATTAATGCCTCTATTAAATATATGTTTTATGTCGCCAACCATTTCAGTATTTTAACATTTTCTTTTCCAATCCGTCAACGTCGTATGTTGACGTGGATGCTCTGGGGCGCGGGGAATACGTATACACAATCCGCTTTAGGGCCGAAATAAGCTTTTTTATTTTTCTAAAAATGTGTTAGCATGTAGGTATGGAAAGTAAATTTATAGAAAGTTTTATAGACTTTATTAAGGAAGGGAAAACCCCCGTTTGTTTTTTTGAGTTACCCAAAAGGGAGACAGAGGACACTCCAGGAATTTCCTTATTTTTGTTTTTTGATTATTTTGATGGATTAAATTTGCCAGAACTATTTAAAAATTTACCTCTAAAAAGCTTGAGCTACGACAAAGAAATTAAAGACGGGCCTGAGTCATATCTATATGGTATAGATTCAGCGGAGAGTTATATTATAAAAAATAGACAGGCTGAAATAACAGTTGGAATATTTGTGAAGTCAAGTACTAAGCGTCATAATAACGCCATTCAATTTTATTTGAAAAAAGATATAGAGCCTATAGATAATAATGTTATTCAGGAGATAAACGCTGTTTTTTATGCTATTAAAAATACTATCCTGTGTAGATTGAGTAAATTATTTCTTCATAGCCACCGACCGATTATTGGTCATCAGGAAGAACAGCCAGTACTTTTTGAAGGACATGAAGCCCAAGAAGTATTTCTTAGATTACTTACTGATTTACCTTTTTTCAAAAGATGATACAATACTAACAAATGTACGATCCAGAGAGAGTAACAACATTTGCCTTGGCGGATTCTAGAAATAGAAATGTGGAATTTGGTATTAAAGCCAAGGATCGGACTAGGCATGTCTATGTGATTGGAAAGACTGGTATGGGTAAATCCACCCTGCTTGAAAATATGGCCGCGCAGGATATTGCAAACGGCGAGGGGATGGCTTTTATTGACCCGCACGGTAAGACAGCCGAATTATTACTTAATTATGTGCCTGAGCACCGTCTGAAGGATGTACTGTATTTTGCCCCCTTTGATTTGGAACACCCTATCTCTTTTAATGTTTTGGAGGATGTTGGCTTTGATAAAAGGCACCTAGTGGTGTCTGGTTTGATGTCCACCTTTAAGAAAATTTGGATTGATGCTTGGTCCGCTCGGATGGAATATATCTTAAGTAATACCTTACTCGCGCTCCTTGAAACTCCTGGGACTACCCTGCT
>CAZOJH010000117.1:0-1895 GCA_964580125.1 uncultured Candidatus Saccharibacteria bacterium
TCATTTCTTTAAACAAAACGGCCTGCTCTTCCTTGCGGTCCTCAAGCATAAGTAAAGGCCTGGTATGACCCTCCGTGATCTTCCCTTCAGACAAAGCCTGAAGCATATCAGCTGGTAAAAGTAGAATCCTCAAACTGTTTGAAACATATTCCCTACTTCGCCCAATCTTTTTGGCCACCTCAACATGTTTGAAATGAAATTGATCCACCAACTGCTGAAAGGCCTTGGCCCGATCAACGGGATTTAGATCCTCACGTTGCAAGTTTTCAATAATCGCAAGTTCAAGCTTTAGCTGATCTGATTCCTCTTGATCCCGAATCAAAACCGGTACCTGAGACAAACCAGCAATTTTAGAAGCCCGCAGACGGCGTTCACCAGAAATCAGTTCAGATTCAGTGGTTAGTCCCCCGTCCTCCTTGACCACTTCCTTCCTGGTCACTACCATGGGCTGTAAGATACCGTACTGACGAATAGAATCAGCCAAATCTTTTAATTTGGCTTCATCAAATTCTTTGCGCGGTTGAAACGGGTTCGGATGAACCTTGCCTATCTCTACCCAAAATATGGAATCACTAAAAAATTGGCTCATAGTTCCTAGAGTATATCACGGTGATTGATTTTTACCAAAATTTTGAGTATGATGACTAGGGTTCAAAATACGCCAGAGTGTCGAAATTGGTAAACGAACTCGACTCAAAATCGAGCGCTCGCGAGGGCTTGTGGGTTCAAGTCCCACCTCTGGCACCAGGATGAATAAGAAACAAGTTAAATCCCTAGCATATATGGTCGGGATAGCTTTGGGTGACGGTAACCTATCTAACTCCAACAAAAGGGCGGTTAGATTACGCGTCACGTGTGATAATAAGTACCCTAAGATAATTAAAGAAATAGTTAAACATCTTAAAATCATACTGCCAGACAATAAAGTGGGCTTGGTAGACAGAAAGACAGCAACAGATGTTTATTGTTATTCAAATAAATTAGAAAATCTGTTGGGGTGGAAAGCATTAGGGGGCTCAAAAGAAAAACAAAAAGTTACTGTCCCAGAGTGGATTATTAATGATAAAATTTATACCAAGGAATGCCTGCGTGGTTTATTTCAGACAGATGGTTCTATATACAATGACAGAGTCTATACATATGTAAATTTTACGTCAGTCATTCCAACTTTAGTTTCCTGTGTTAAAATGATGATAGAAAATTTAGGATTCAAACCAAAAGTACAAAAATCCGTTCAACCTAATGGCAAGATTAAATACGTGATAAGAATATGTAAGAACTCAAAAATGTTTATTAGAAAAGTTAGATTATGGAAAAAATAATATGAAATATTTTTTTATTTTTCTGGTCATAATAGTATCAATCTTTGAAGTGGTCGGAGATATTCTATTTAAGGAATGGACAATAAAAAACGATAAGTTTTATCTTATTATTGGAATAATTGCCTATTTGATTGCCACCACTTTCTGGGCCTTCTCTTTAAAATTTCAAAATCTTTCCAAAGCGGTCGTTATCTTTGGAGTCTTAACCATTATTATTGGAGTACTAGTAGGCGTGTTTATCTATAAAGAAGAATTAACCACCCTGAATATAATCGGGGTTGTCCTTGGATTGGCTAGTATTGCCTTACTTGAAATATGATTTCAAAACCCAAAATTCTAGTTATTCTCGGACCCACGGCCACCGGGAAAAGTGATCTGGCAGTAATGCTCGCCAAAAAGTTTGATGGTGAGGTGGTATCAGCTGATTCACGTCAAGTCTACAAAGGGATGGATTTAGGGACAGGGAAAATCACCAAAAAAGAGATGGCGGGTATTCCCCACTATATGCTAGATATTGTCAGCCCAAAGTCTGTTTACAATGTCTCTAAATACAAGATTCAAGCCCAAAAGATA
>CAZOJH010000118.1:0-1843 GCA_964580125.1 uncultured Candidatus Saccharibacteria bacterium
GGTGGAAAGCTTTTCCGGTGTGGCTGGTCGTCAGGAATTGATTCGAGAGTATAAAGGGATTAAAATTTATAACAATACGACCGCCACTACGCCAGAGGCCACCATTGCCGCCCTAAAATCTTTTGCCGTAAAAGGTAAAAAGAATATAATCTTAATCATTGGGGGTTCTGATAAAGGAATAAGCCTAGTGGATCTTTCACAGGAAATTCCAAAATATTGCCGGGCTGTCATCTTACTACCTGGTACTGGTTCAGCTAAATTAAATCTTTCGGACGTCATCAAATGTGATAGTCTAGAAAGAGCGGTGGATGAAGCGATAAAAATGTGCCAAAAAGGAGATACCTTACTTTTCTCGCCCTCATTTGCTTCTTTTGGAATGTTTAAGAACGAATATGACCGAGGCGAGCAGTTTAATAGGGTAATAAAAAGACTAAAATAATATGAGCAATTTTTTAAAACAAGCTAAAAAAATACATTTCATCGGCATTGGGGGGATTGGAATATCAGCTATTGCCCGGATGCTACTTTTAGAAGGTAAAACTGTCAGTGGTTCAGACCGAGATAAGAGTAAAGTGACGGATGAATTAGAAAAAGCAGGGGCTATCGTAACTATCGGTCAAAAAGCGGAAAATATTCCAGCGGATTGTGACCTGGTGGTCTACACGGTGGCCATCCCGGCAGACAATTCAGAAATGGTGGAAGCCAAGAAGAGGGGGATTAAAATGCTGACTTATCCTGAAACACTAAATATTATATCAAAAGAAAAATATACCATTGCCGTATCGGGAACACATGGTAAGACCACAGTGACCGCTATGGTGGCTAAAGTAATGATTGATGCTGGTTTGGACCCCACGGTGATTGTAGGGAGTTTGATTGGCGACACTAATTTTATTATGGGGAAGAGTAAATATTTGGTCGTGGAAGCTGACGAATATAAAAAGTCTTTTCATAATTTGGAGCCGTCTATTTTAGTAATAAATAATATTGATCTTGACCATCTGGATTTTTACAAGGATTTAGCGGACATCCAGAACTCTTTTTTACATTTGGCTCAGAAATTACCGGCAGATGGTTTTCTGATTTGTAATACTAAACTACCGAATCTAGAGCCGATTATTAAAGGAACGAAATGTAAAATAGTTGACTATGGCGAACTTGAGATGAAAGAGAAATTATTGATACCGGGTGAACACAATCGGCAGAATGCTAAGACGGCTTTGGGGGTGGCCCAAGCCTTGGGTATAAATAAAGAAAAAGCGGAAAAGTCATTGTCTGAATTTTCTGGTACGTGGCGCCGATTTGAATATAAAGGGAAGACAAAGAGTGGAGCCTTGGTCTATGATGACTATGCGCATAACCCACAGAAGGTAAGGGCAGCCTTACAGGGGGCGAGAGAAATGTACCCTGGTAAAAGAATTGTGGTGGTTTTTCAACCCCACCTTTTTTCCCGAACCAAATTATTATTAAATGATTTTGCCACGGCTTTCGGCGATGCGGATGAAGTCATTCTGACTCCTATCTTTCCGGCGCGGGAAGCATTTGATCCCACCATCTCATCAGAGATTTTAGCGGAAGAAATCAAAAAGCACGAACAGGACAGCTCTCTCCGCTTAACGCGGACTAATCGTTCCGAGAGCTATCCTGTCCGTGCTTTCTCAAACTTCTCCGACATTGAATCCTATCTCAAATCCTCTCTCGGTCCTAATGACGTCCTCATTACCATGGGTGCCGGGGAACAGTATAAGATCGGGGAAAACCTACTGTAGATAATGTGGTATATAAACGTTGACTTTTACCTACCATTTTGCTAATATACCACGACAAAGCTCATAAGGGCTTT
>CAZOJH010000119.1:0-262 GCA_964580125.1 uncultured Candidatus Saccharibacteria bacterium
AAATGATTAGAATAACTTTCCCTCTCATGCCTCTATATTACACGAAAATATAGACAAATTTCTTCTTGTTTGAAACAAAATACCTATTTCAAGTATCAATCAAAAAAACTCCACCATTTTTTCTGAACTCCCTCTGAAGTTTAAGTCACTATTTCCGTTGTGCTTAACTCTTTAAGCTTAGCAACCAACTCTTCCTTACCGTAGATAGAAGTATCAATTTGCTTAACCTGAAAGGTTCTTAGTCCTTCGATAATCCTCCGGG
>CAZOJH010000119.1:272-1241 GCA_964580125.1 uncultured Candidatus Saccharibacteria bacterium
TATCCTTGATATCAACGCTATGAACTTGGGCGGAATAGAAAAAACGGCGAGTTATAACCGTAATTCTGCTCTCTTCAACGTTGAGAGTATCCGGAAAAAGATCAAATGGGAATTTATGGGTTGAAATAGATATCAATATCCGGTTGGATTTTTTAACTAAACCAGCCACAGTAGCAACATCCAACCTCTTTTTTTTATCAACTTGAAGAGCTTCTTCTTTTATTTCAGAGGCAACCACTTCTTGCTGTGTCGGAAGTTTTTCCGATACCACCGTTATGTTCTCATTTTGATCATTTAACTTAATGTTCATAAAAAATTCTTAGCACTAACCTCTAAGGGTGAGACCCTTGGAGGCTGATATTTACCTAATTATTCCTAACCCCAATAGCCCAACAATAATTAAATAGGCCGCAATCAAATAGTTGAGAAACTTTGGGAAAATAAGTATTAAAATTCCGAAAATTATTGAAGCCAAAGGGCTTAAATTTGCAAATGAAAGACTCATTATTACTCACCTCCCTCAAAATCTACTAACAAATTCAGTATACTCTTTTAACCATCCGTCTATGCTGTTCTTCGCTTTAATTTCGGAATAACTCGAAGGAATGTGTACAAAAGCTAATTTTGTTTTCCACGTCATTCCGGTGTAAACCGGAATCTATAGTATTACTATTCTCCTTAATTGATCCTAAATCCAACGACCGAAGTATTTTGAAAGTTAAGTGCCGAGGGTTAAAGAAAGTGTAAACCAATATTTTAGCCATTATAAAAGTTAGGTTTTTCTATTTACTTTGAAAATGTCTAAGTTTTGTTGGGTACTATTACTAACTTATCCGTTTCGGATAAAATTTTCTCCATAATCATATCTTTACCGTCTAGAAAAAATACCTCACCTGGTACAATATTAGGTATGACATTTCCTTCTGAATCGGAATAAACAAACTGATTATCTTCAGCACCTACAATCGT
>CAZOJH010000119.1:1251-1840 GCA_964580125.1 uncultured Candidatus Saccharibacteria bacterium
AAACCCAATCAACGTTTTATTGTTATCTCGTGCATAGTTTTTAATATGCTCCACTATTTGTGTCCCGTGACCACACCCTTTTTGTGTCGCGACAACAGTAGAAACACAATAAACTTCATAGGACTTATTTGTGTGATATAAAGTGAGGTTCTCAACTTTTCCAAATGAAAGTATTATGTTCTCAGAACTGTATAAAAAGAAGAAAATGTTATCCCAATCTTTATTATTCGGCTTCGGTACAATATCATCCTTACTACCAAACTCCTTTGTCCGATACAAGTTGATAGTGCATAATTCATCTGGACTTAACTCGAATCCTCTTCTTATTACCAAGGCCATATTATCTAATGTCTAGTAATATTTTTTCCTCGTCGCTAAACTCAACCTCAGAACTAACTACATAATAACCATAACTATCGGACTCGGTATCGTACTCGACCAGTTTAGTTTGGAAATTAGCGGTTAAATAATTATTAATTTTAATCGTCTCAAAAAACTCGTTTAAGTCCTCAACCTCTTCTCTCTTATTATAACTACCACCATTAAAATCATATGTTTCTTCTCGTTCTTTACCCACCAAACTAAAGAT
>CAZOJH010000120.1:0-1834 GCA_964580125.1 uncultured Candidatus Saccharibacteria bacterium
TGACCTTGGCCTTTTGATAAGACTTGGCAATTTCATTTACAAAGAAAGTAATACTTGAGACAGAGGAGTCATTGGCAACAATTGGATAATTAATAAGAGAGATATCAGTATCTGTTCCACAAAGGGCAATGACTGGGATATTCATCTTTTGGGCTTCGGTCACAGCAATTATTTCCTTTTTGGAATCAACCACCACCATGGCTTTTGGTAAGTCCTTCATAGACAAGATACCGGAGAAGAACCTGTCCAGGTTAGCAATCTCACGGTCAATCATCAATCTTTCTTTCTTGGTGTATTTTGATAGCTCTCCCTTCTCTTTTTGTTTAGTTAAATCTTCTAATTTATTTAGTCTCTTTTTTATTTCGGAAAAGTTAGTGAGGGTTCCTCCAATCCACCGGCCATCCACAAATGGCATACCAATAGATTCAGCCGCTATTTTAAGTGACCCCCTGGCCTCATTCTTACCGCCAACAAATAATATCTGTTTGCTTTCTTTAGCTAGGGTTGATACAAAAACTAAGGCTTTTTCAAGTAAATCATCAGTCTTTTCTAGGTCAATTATCTCTACTCTGTTTTTAACCCCAAAGATATAGGGAGCAACGCTAGAATGTCTTCTGGTTTTAGAATAACCAAAATGAGCTCCGACAGCAAACATCTGATCTATCCTCTCGTTATTTATCTTTTTTACGTCTTCCATATGTCAGAGTAGCTTACCAAATTACCCCCAAAAAAGCAAACTTTTTATTCTTCATCCTCGGCCTTGCCATCCACCGGCTTACCGATGTTTTCTCCAATATATTTGATCAAATCCCCCACGTTTTCACCGTTTAAAATATTCTCAATATTGTACCAGGACTGCTTGACACGATGGTCTGTGATTCGGTCCTGCAGAATATTGTAGGTTCGGATTTTTTCTGACCGGTCCGCGGTACCAATCTGATCTTTTCTTTCTTTAGCAAACTGAACGGCGTCCGCCTCCGATTTTTGTAATTCCAACTTAGCGGTCAAAATAACCATCGCCTTCTCCTTGTTTCTAGACTGGCTACGTTCCGCCACGCAACGAACCTCCAGTCCAGTCGGTTTATGGACGATTCTAACGGCGGTTTCCACCTTGTTCACATTCTGTCCCCCCTTACCACCAGCGCGAGAAAATTCGATAAGTAAATCCGATGGTTTGATTTCTACTGAGCTTTTTTTTCTGATTGGTAAGACAGCCACGGAGGCGGTAGAAGTGTGCACTCGGCCATTCTTCTCTGTCTCGGGAATTCGTTGTATTCTGTGCACCCCCGTCTCATAACGGAGCTCTTTATAGACCCCAAGGCCCTTTATCTCGAAGGAGGCCTCTTTATAGCCACCCAGATCATTTCGGGATTCATCCACCGCTTGAAAAGTCCAGCCCTTTATATTGGCGTAGCCCTCATACATTTTAGCCAATACCTCCGCAAACAAAGCCGCCTCGTCCCCTCCCACCCCAGCCCGCACCTCCATAATGATTTCATTGGGAAACTCTTCCTCCTGCTTTTCCTCGGTCAAAATCTCTTCCATCTGCTTCCAAATTACCTCTTTTTGAGACTGCAAATTAGCCAGCTCTTCTTTAGCCATTTCTTCCATACTTTTATCTGCCGCGGACATTTCCTTTACCGAAATCTCCTCCCTATCTAGGCGTAAATATTCATCGGCTAAATAACTGGTTTTCTTATTATTTTTAAATTCTTCAATTGTCATATGATTATTGTAGCATATTATCAACCACCCAAAAAACTAGGGCCGAATAAGGTATTGCTTTTTCGTGCCTTACGGACTGAAGTTTCTAGCAAGAAACTGAGGGAGTAGA
>CAZOJH010000121.1:0-1822 GCA_964580125.1 uncultured Candidatus Saccharibacteria bacterium
TATTTGTTTTTTGTCTTTTTTCCTACGGCTATTGTGTCCGTGGGGCAATCGTAAATATTGTGACCAGACAAAATATGGAAAGTGAATTGTCAGTCCTTGACTCAAAGGTAATACTGCTAGAATCGCAATATATAAAGGCTAAAAATAATATTACAACTGAGCTGGCCCAAAGCCTTGGTTTCGTTGAAGCGTCAGATCAAAAATTTGTAACAAGAAAGGTTAAAAATGCTGGTTTATCCTTTGTAGCGCCCAGTATTTAAGTAATATATGAATTCAAATACTGAAAAGAACAGAATAAGGCTTATCTTTTTTTGTTTTTTATTTTTTGCAATCATTTTATGTGTAAGATTGTATTTTATTCAGATTATTCACGGCCAAGAATATGTTGATAAGGCTGACAGACAATACGTGTCACCGGTTAGTAGTATTTTTGATCGTGGAAACATTTTCTTTCAAAATAAAGACGGTACTCTTTTGGGGGCGGCCTCACTCTCTACGGGTTATACTATTGGCATTAACCCGCAAAAAGTCACTGATCCAGTCACTGCCTATCAGAATATTTCAAGCATAATCCCTATTGATATGGATTTGTTTTATTCTAGGGTAAGTCAGAAAGACAGTGTCTACCAAAAAGTAGCAAATCGTGTAGCTGAAGATACAATGAAGAAGATTGAGGCTCTAAATATTCCCGGACTTCAAATTGAAAAGGAACGCTGGCGCCTTTATCCAGGAGAAGCTACCGCCTCTCGAACTCTGGGCTTTGTCGGTTATGATGGAGATAATCTGGTAGGACGATATGGGCTGGAAAAATATTATGATGATGTTCTTTCTCGGAAAAGTAATCAAGCCTATGTAAACTTTTTTGCTGAAGTCTTCTCAAATATTAAACAAACAATTAGTGATGATTTCAAGAGAGAAGGAGACATAGTCACCTCCATTGAACCAACGGTTGAGGGCTTTCTTGAAAAAAAAGTGGCGGAGGTAAATAAAAAATACAATTCAAGTCTAACTGGCGGTATCATTATTGATCCAATCACCGGTGAAATATATGCCATGGCGATCTCTCCTACTTTCGATCCCAATAAGTTTAGCGAGGAAAAAGATATCAGCGTTTTTAGTAATCCTCTTGTTGATGGTTTATATGAGATGGGCTCGATAATAAAGCCTCTAACCATGGCCGCGGGGATTGATAGTGGAGCAGTAAATGCTAAGACTGAGTATAATGACACCGGATCTCTGACTCTTGATACCTATACTATTTATAATCATGACAAGAAGGCGCATGGTTTAACTAATATGCAGGAGGTCCTGAACCAATCCTTAAACCTGGGAGCATCTTTTGTTGTTAAAAAAATGGGTAAGAGTAAATTTGCTGATTATATGCGGGATTTTGGTTTGGATGAGGAGACGGGAATTGATTTGCCAGGTGAAAATCACGGCCGTCTAGAAAACCTAAATAGTTCTCGGGATATTGAGTACGCTACCGCTTCCTTTGGACAGGGTATCTCCTTGACTCCCATTGCGACCGTTAGAGCCGTATCGTCTTTAGCCAATGGGGGCAAACTGATCGTCCCACATATCGTCAACAGAATAAATTATACCTCTGGCCTCTTTAATAACATCTCCTATATAAATGAGGCCAAACAAGTAATTAAAAAAGAAACAGCAGAAGAAGTATCTAGGATGCTTACAGTGGCGGTGGACAAGGCCTTACTTGACGGGGCAGCTAGCTTGCCAAATTATAGTGTCGCAGCTAAGACCGGTACGGCCCAGATTGCCAAACCGGGCGGAGGGTATTATGATGATAGATGGTTGCACTCGT
>CAZOJH010000122.1:0-1821 GCA_964580125.1 uncultured Candidatus Saccharibacteria bacterium
TATGCTATGATATTTTAATGTTTACCAAGGGTCAAGCCAGCCAGATTAAAACACTGCACGACAAAAAGTACCGCCAAAGTACTGCGTTATTCCTGGTAGAAGGAGAAAAAAGCGTAGCGGAAACTTTGGCATCGGACTATGAAATCAAAACTCTCTTGGCTACTAAACCTTTCAACACTAAATACCAAAAACTAATTAGGGATAGAAATATAAATTGCGAAATAGTTGAACCTGGTGAGATAGAGAAGGTGAGCACTTTGGAGAGTAATAATTCCGCCCTAGCGATAGTTAAACAAAAAGGAAATGCCGTTTTAATATCTGAGGCGGATGAGATTGTTCTGGCTCTGGATAATATTCGTGATCCGGGGAATTTTGGTACTATAATAAGGATTGCTGATTGGTACGGGATAAAGAAAATAATTGCTTCTATCGGCACGGTAGATTTATATAACCCAAAAGTTATCTCCGCCACCAAAGGATCTTTTACTAGAGTTCAAGTATTTTATACAGACCTAAACGACTTTTTGACTAGATCAAAAGTTCCGGTTTTTGGTGCTTTTATGAAGGGCGTTAATGTCCACAAATTTAACTTTCCAAAAAGCGGTGTGTTGGTAATGGGTAATGAATCAAACGGCATTACCCCAGAAATAGAGAAGCTAATCAAAGAGAAGGTAACAATTCCCTCTTATGGGCAGGCTGAATCCTTAAATGTAGCCATCGCTACCGCTATTTTACTTGATAATTGGAAAAGAAATTTGGCCTAAACTTCAAAACTTCTATTAATAATCCCATTCTCCGCTTCAAAGATCTCAGAGGTGTGGACGACAGAATAGCTTTCATCATCATTCTTCTTCTCCACCTTCACATAATAACTTCCTTTGGAAACTAAACAATAATATCTACCAATTTTATCAGCTACTTTGTTAGTAATTTCCACGTTTAATTCGGAATCAAAGACTCGGATAACGGCAAAAGAGAGGGGGTTACCGTCATTTTCAGTTAAGGAACCGAGGGCTCCCTTTTTAAAACCGAACCTCCGAATTAAAACAAAAATAATATACAGTGAAAAAATAACTATATTATACGGTGAAGGAACCGTAAACAAAGAGAGGATAGAGACTACAAAACCAATTCTAAACAACCAATCAGTAAAAATCCTAATAATCTTTTCTCGTCTAGAGTAAAACTTCATCAACTTCTTCTTACCCTTAACAAATTCATTCCAGTCAAAATTGACGGGGTCGAGGGGAATGTTTTTGTCTATAACAGCATTACCTGTCTCAATACTTATCTCTCCTCCAAAATAGAGATTACCATAGAGGGTATCCTCGGTTTTTCCAAATATCCTTTTAGAAGGAAAGATATAGTTTGTTTTATTGGCTTCGATAGTATATTTACCAGGTGAGACAAGAAAACCATAACGACCATCAAGATCGGTAATGGAGGTAACCTCTTCCCCACTATTAGAATTTTTTAGAGTGACATAAGCCGGATCTAGTGGCTGTTTGGTCACACTATCATAAACAGTACCCAAAGGGCGGTTTCTCTTTTTCAGACCAAAAAAACTTAACAACAGACCCCAGAGCTTAAGCGGAAGTAATAATAAATCAGAGGCCACTGTACCGTTTACAATAAAGACTGATATGACGGCCGCCCCTCCACCCACTACTCCAGTAGTAGTAATTATTCTAGTGACGGTTGAACCGGCTTTACTTTCTATGACTTTTTTAACTCCCGAGTAAGAGTCCATAATAACAAGACTCAGGCTATCAATGAAAGTGCTACTGACTTTTGGAACAACTGATACTCCATTAGGGTTAG
>CAZOJH010000123.1:0-1811 GCA_964580125.1 uncultured Candidatus Saccharibacteria bacterium
TCAACGGCAAAACCCGTTGAGCCGTTTGGTGGATTATGTGTTAGAATTGACGCATGACTTTTAAAGAGCGCTATGCCCAGCTGAATAAAAAGCAGAAAAAGGCGGTGGATACCATTGATGGGCCACTGTTAGTGGTGGCGGGGCCGGGGAGTGGCAAGACAGAAATACTTAGTTTGAGGGTGGGGAATATTTTAGAGCAAACGCAGGTAAGGGCTTCAAATATTTTGTGCTTAACTTTTACAGAATCAGCGACGGTGAATATGAGAAAGAGATTGTCTGGACTTATTGGCTCTGAAGCGTATCGAGTGGCCATTCACACTTTTCATAATTTTTGCGTGGAAATAATTCAGCGGTATCCGCAGTATTTTTATGGTGGGGCTTTTTTCTCACCGGCTGATGAACTGGCTCAGGTACAAATTCTGGAAGGTATTTTTGAAAAACTGCCTCATGATCATCCTTTTTCTTCTTATCATCCAGAACAAGGTTATGTGTATTTGCGAGATGTGCTAGCCGTAATTGGTCTTTTAAAAAAAGCGGGTTTAGATCCGGTAGAATTTGAAAAAATTATAAAACATAATCAGCAGGCCCTAAAGAAAATAGATGAAATTGTAGGTGAGAGTTTGTCCGAAAGATTGAGTAAAGAAAATTTAAATAAAATTGGTAAAGTGGTAGACGGTCTCTTAAAATTGGTTGGGGAAGATAAGAAAACTTTTGTTTCAGAATTCTTCTCACCTATTTCTGTGGTAATTACCGAATCATTAAAAAAGGTGGTAGACGAGGCTATTGAAAAAGGCAAAATGACCCCTTTAAGTGCTTGGAAGGCTAAGTGGCTGAGGAAAGGTGATGATGGTCAGAGCCGGCTAAAAGATAGTGCTAATTTGGACAAAATGCTTCACCTGGCGCAAATATATGCTGATTATCGGGAAATAATGCACGCACACGGTTATTATGATTTTGATGACATGATATTAGATGTGATCACGGTGCTAAAGAATAATCCTGGGCTTCGTTATGAAATCCAAGAACAATATCAGTATGTTTTAGTAGATGAATTTCAAGATACCAATGATGCGCAAATGCGCCTACTGCGTTATATTACAGATGCGGAGGTTTTTGAAGGCCGGCCAAATATTATGGCCGTGGGTGATGATGACCAAGCCGTGTATAAATTTCAGGGAGCCGAGCTTTCCAACATTTTAAATTTCAAGAAATTATTTAAGGATGTAGAAATAGTTACTATGACGGATAATTACCGCTCTACGCAGGATATTTTAGATGTAGCTTCTCATATTATTAGGAAGGGTGAAGAGCGCCTGGAAAAATTAATGCCGGAGATTGAGAAAAATTTGGTGGCTTCTAATACCAAATTAAAAAAAGGTAATTTAATTCACAGGGAATTTCAAACTAACGCTCATGAATATCACTTTATTTCCCGTGAGATAAAAAATAAAATAGAAGCGGGGGAGGCGCCAGAGGAAATAGCGGTGATTGCCCGTAAGCACAAACAGCTGGTGGAGCTGGTGCCATATTTACAAGCCGTAAATGTGCCTATTAGGTATGAGAGAGAGCAGAATGTTTTTAAGGAACCACATATTGCTCAGTTGATTGTTATAGCCAAATTTGTCACCACTTTGGCAAATAAAGACAAAGATGAGGCTGATGAATATTTACCGCAAATTCTCAGTTTTCCTTTTTGGCAAATCAGCCGTGAGGATATTTGGAAGATATCACTTGGTGCCAGACGTGGGGATAAGGGTAAAAACTGGCTGGAAGTAATGCAAGAATATTCAAACCCTAAAGTGGCTGAAATT
>CAZOJH010000124.1:0-1809 GCA_964580125.1 uncultured Candidatus Saccharibacteria bacterium
CTAGCAAATGTAAATTGGCAAAAAGTAATATTATTATTATTTCTGGACAAAAGAGCCGAATTAAGATAATAAAAATTAGCGGAATTAGTAAGGAGACTTTTTTACGAGTTTTTTCAGCTGAATTAACCTATGTCAATAACTTATAAAAATGTCACCCTAAAGCATAGTTAATTATCGCATAAAAATGTCACTTTTGATTTTGGCAAGCAAAAGTCTAGAATTGGATAAGTAGAGAGATATAAGGTTATTCCGAACTGCTAGTTCGGTTCCGTTTCAGACAATGCTACGCCGTTGGCTAGGCATAGTCTGAAACGGCAAAAAACATTTATAAATAAGTAATAATTAAGCATAGTTTTTAAGAAAAATGTCTTCAAGCATAATGAAGATATCACTATGACTATCTTCAAAGGAGACCTTAGTGATGAGTGTATGCCCATATTTATAGTAGTGAGAATCTGGTGGAGAATAGGTATTTTTATTAGAAGGAAGTTTGGGTTGGGAAGATTTTTTTGGTTTAATATAGTGGAGAGTATCAAAGGTAGTATTTTTGTACTGAACTTTAATACCAATGCGTGGTCCAACGAGAACATTGATTTTTGCCTTTTGGGGTATTGCTGGTAGATTGTTGCTAGTAAGGACTTTAAAGTGCCTGTTGTAAAAAGAAAACACACCACCAGCATCAATAGATCTGGTAAGTTTAACGCATAAAACAGTATCAATGTTTAACTTAGGCGATAAAACTCTGAATGCAGATTGGGAGTTTTCAGGCTCAACGGCAAAAGAGTCATTAAACATGGAAATATATTTAGAGAGGAAATTATTTGCTTGGTCAACATTAGAAACACCTGCAATATTAAACTCAACAGGTAATCGACTTTGCAGTGTGTCCCAAAGTCTCTCGACACGTCCTTTGGCTTGAGCAGAGCGTGCTGGAATAAGAGTAATGCCCAGCTCATTCATAGCTCTGCCGAATTGAGTAGCATTTACAACCTTGCCGGATAGTTGGTCATCAATCGACAATTTACCAGCAAGTGTGGAAAGAAAAATTGCATGTCTATCAGTATAAAGGCTAACAGGAATACCATTAGACAATAAACACTGGCGCATAACTTCCCAGTAGCCATGTAGACATTCATTTTTAGTCATATAAAGACCAACGATTTTACCAGTAGCATCATCAATTGCACCATGAAGAGCAAATTTATCAGAAGAGGCAAACCATTCGAAAGGGGTAGCATCCATTTGAATTAGTAAACCTTCTTGTGCCTTGCGTTTACGTCTTCTATGAGGCTTGAAACGACGTCGTTTCTTAGGACTTTTGATATTGGATTTTGTTAACAAAGCGTGAAGTGAGGAATAGCTTACTTCAATGTTTTCATGTATTGATAACAATTCTTTGAAATGCATAAAATTTGCTGCTTGATAATTTTCAGACTGTTTAAGTTTAATAATACTTTCTACTAAGTTATCGTTCAAAGAGTGACTTGGTTTACGAGAAGTATTTTTGTGTATTAGAAAAACCGCACCTTTAGCTTTAACTCCTTTTTTAAGCCTTTTAATTTGGCGCTCACTTAGTGCCAGACTGGCAGCGGCTTCTTTGATTGATATGTGACCATCAATTACCTTGGTAATTACAGTAAATCTATTAAGTTGCTTTTGGGACATTAAATAATACACCTCATTATTCATAGTGACATTTTATCAAGATAATTAATAAGGTGACATTATCACATGTTAATCACACATAGAAAGCTCTGTCAGTAATAGTGGCACATTTTCTTTATCTGCTTTTATTATTGTTTCATTTTC
>CAZOJH010000125.1:0-1807 GCA_964580125.1 uncultured Candidatus Saccharibacteria bacterium
ATAATATCTTTCAAAAAAGTTTGGATAAGCCCCTCGACTCAGCTCGGGGCAGGGAGGAATACGTTTTTTATGATGGCCCACCTTTTGCCACCGGTACTCCGCATTATGGGCATCTTTTAGCTGGTACTATCAAAGATTATATTGGCCGTTATCAGACCATGCGGGGTAAGCATGTACCTAGAAAATGGGGTTGGGACTGTCATGGTCTACCGGTAGAAAATATTGTGGAAAAAGAGTTGAATTTAAAAAGCCGAAAGGACATTGAGGATTATGGCATTCTAAAGTTTAATGATATGGCGCGTAAAAGCGTCATGACTTATGTAGATGATTGGAAAAAGATTGTTCCTAGAATGGGGCGTTTTGTGGATATGGAGCATGATTATAAAACCATGGATTCTTCTTTTACGGAAAGTGTCTGGTGGATTTTTAATAAATTAAATGAAAAAGGCCTTGTTTACGAAGGATTCAAGTCCATGCATCTTTGTCCGCGCTGTGAGACCACTTTGTCAAACTTTGAAGTAAATCAGGGCTATAAAGACATCACGGATATTTCTGTGACGGTAAAATTTGCGGTGACTGGAGAGGCTAATACTTATTTCCTGGCCTGGACCACTACACCGTGGACTTTGCCAGGTAATGTGGCTCTAGCCGTTGGTCCGGAAGTAGATTATGTAAAAATAAAGGTTCAATCATCTGGTGAAAATTTTATTTTAGCAAAATCCCGCTTGTCTGTGATCAAAGATGATTATGCCATAGTAGAAGAATTTAAAGGGCAGGCCTTGATTGGCAAATCATATAAACCGGTTTTTGATTATTATCTTTCGACTTCGCTCAAGGTAGGCAATAATAAGGAAACCAAAAATATAGAGAACGGTTTCAAAGTTTATGGTGCGGCTTTTGTCACTACTGAGGATGGTACGGGGATAGTACATATTGCCCCGGCCTTTGGTGAAGATGATATGAATTTAGGTAAAGAAAATAATTTGCCTTTTATTCAGCATGTGGGGACAAACGGTAAATTTAAGCCAGAAGTAAAAGATTTTGCTGGTATAGATGTCAAGCCAAGGGATGATAAGGAGGCGGGGACAGATCATCAGAGTGCTGATATTTTAGTTATCAAACATTTGGCTGGCAAAGGAACACTTTATGCTAAAGAAAAACTTATTCACTCTTATCCACACTGTTGGCGTTGTGAGACCCCACTTCTAAATTATGCTTCTTCCTCTTGGTTCGTAGAAGTAACAAAATTCCGAGATAAATTAGTCAAAGCTAACGAAAAAATAAATTGGGTACCGGCTGATATAAAAGAAGGTAGATTTGGTAAATGGCTAGAAGGTGCTAGGGACTGGGCTATTTCTAGATCTCGTTATTGGGGCGCACCCTTGCCGGTTTGGCGTTGTGATACTTGTCCTAGAAAAGAGTTTATTAGTTCAGTAGAAGATATTAAGAAAAAAACCGGCGGGCGGAATAATTTTTATATTGTTCGTCATGGTGAATCTGAGAGTAATGTGTTAGGGATTATTAGTTCAGAAACCAATAATCCGGATCATCTGACAGATAACGGCCGGTTACAAGCCAAGGAAAATGCTCTGAAATTAAAAAATAAGAAAATTGATTTAATTTATGTTTCGCCTTTTGTGCGGACCCAAGAGACCGCTAAAATAATGGCCGAAACGCTGGGCTTCCGCAATTCATAAATGGCCAGACATCATTCAGTATGTCGCCTGATGATTTTAGAAAATATATTCCGGCTTTTATTGAAGCAGGCGTAAATTTGATTGGAGGATGCTGCGGCACAACACCGGAA
>CAZOJH010000126.1:0-628 GCA_964580125.1 uncultured Candidatus Saccharibacteria bacterium
AAGAACTTTTGACCTGTATGACAAGAGGAATAGGGTGATGGATGTGCTGGTGGGAGTGCTTGATGCTGGTATGAGCTCCAGATTATTTAAAAAACTGCGAGACGAGATGGGTGTGTGTTATTATGTGAATGCCTCAGATCAGGGTTTTACTGACCACGGTTTATTTTCTGTCAGTGCGGGGGTGGATAATCAGCGAGTGAAGGAAGTGATTAAAGTGATTTTAGAAGAGTTGAATAAATTTAAGACAGAATTAGTTCCTGATGAGGAATTACAAAAAGTAAAACAAAATTTAGTTGGTACTATGTATTTGGGTCTAGAGTCATCTGATTCACTTGCTCGTTTTTATGGGGGACAAGAGATAATGAATAAGGCCATAAAGAGACCCGAGGAAATAAAAGCGGAGATCGAGTCTGTGACCGCTCTTGAAATAATG
This sequence comes from uncultured Candidatus Saccharibacteria bacterium, assembly GCA_964580125.1. Taxonomy (GTDB): domain Bacteria; phylum Patescibacteriota; class Minisyncoccia; order Phycocordibacterales; family GWA1-40-21; genus CAIJXO01. The sequence continues at coordinate 434 of CAZOJH010000126.1, forward strand.
GCTTTAGCTAAGGTGATTTTTGTGAACAAAGGTCTAAATCTGGCTATTGTCGGGCGTTTTGAAAATAAGGCAGAATTTGAGGAGATTCTAAAATTCTAGTTTTTAGTTTATTATGTTATAATTGGATGATGGAGAAACCAGAAAAAAATATTAGTATCAATATTAGCTCGGTGGTTATCATAAAAACCTTGGTGA
>CAZOJH010000126.1:643-1798 GCA_964580125.1 uncultured Candidatus Saccharibacteria bacterium
TTCTGGTGGTAGCATTTTTGTTGTATCAGCTCCTGGATATAGTCCTTGTCGTTTTGACAGCCGTCGTTATTGCCTCCGCGGTAGAGCCGATAATCATTTGGTTTGGTAAATATCGAGTAAATAGATTATTTTCAGTTTTGATTACTTATGTTTGTGTAGTCCTAACTTTTGCTGGTCTGTTATATTTCTTTGTGCCACCAGTTCTAGATGAAGCTTCAAATCTCCTAAGCGCTGCTCCTAAATATCTGGATTCTATCACCCTGTGGAACCCGCTTAATGATGCCAAGATTACTGAGACTAGTAAATTAGCTAACGGGCTGTCAGACGGTTTGAATAGTAGTAAACAGCTTATTGGTAGTTTGTCACAGGGTGGAAGTTCATCTATGATTACTGATCTGGTCACTATATTTAAGGGTATTACGTCTAATGCTTCAGATGGGTTGATAAATATTGCTTCTAATATCTTTGGAGGAGCCTTTTCCTTTATTCTAATTATTGTTTTGTCTTTTTATCTGGCAGTACAAGAGGGAGGGGTAGAAAAGTTTTTGAAAATTATCACTCCACTGAAAAGTGAAGCTTATGTTGTCGGTCTTTGGAAAAGATCCCAGAAAAAAATCGGTTTGTGGATGCAGGGACAACTCGTGCTTGGTTTACTAGTGGGTGTTTTGGTCTATCTCGGTCTGATGATTCTCGGTGTACAGAATGCCCTGATTTTAGCTGTCCTAGCGGGCATGCTTGAGGTCATACCGTATTTTGGTCCGATTCTCTCAGCTATCCCGGCTATCTTTTTTGGTTATACGGATGGTGGTGTGACTATGGCCCTTATGGTACTTGGTCTTTTCGTTATTATTCAGCAATTTGAGAATCACCTTATATATCCACTGGTGGTGAAGAAAGTGGTGGGGGTGTCACCCATCATTGTTATTTTAGCTTTAATCGTCGGGGCCAAATTTGCTGGCTTCCTGGGTATACTTTTATCAGTACCAATCACTTCCGCCTTTATGGAGTTTATTGATGACGTTCAGAAAGATAAAGAAGATGTTGCTGAGCACCAGACTGGTCACCTAGCTTAAATTATGTCTAAAAATTTTTACATTACCACCACGCTACCATATGTGAATGCCCCCGCCCACATGGGTCACGCTTTGGAGCTCG
>CAZOJH010000127.1:0-1778 GCA_964580125.1 uncultured Candidatus Saccharibacteria bacterium
GCCCCCTCATGCTCGGGGTGTGCTACTTGCCGCCAGCTGGCAGTGCAGGCTGCCTTGACCGGTCACTTGGTTTTGGCGACTATTCATACAAATAACGCCGTGGGAGTTATTCCACGTCTCATCGATATGGGGGTGGATCCATATTTGATCGCACCAACCTTGATTTTGACTATGGCACAGCGTTTGGTGCAGACCCTCTATCCTGGGACGGGCAAAGCCTTACCGGTAGAAGGTAGTATTAAAGCAATGTTTGACAAGCAGTTTCAGGATTTGCCACCTGAATATAAAAGTAAATTACCTAAATTTGAATCCGTTTATGACCCGGAAGCTTCGGCGATGTGCCCGACCGGTATTAAGGGTCGGATCGCGGTCTTTGAGGCCTTTAAAATGAATAAGGAGATAGAAAGGCTCATTTTAACTGGTCCGACTGAGGCTAATATCTTTGAATCTTTGCGTAAAAGAGGGATGCTGACCATGAAAGAAGATGCTATTGTTAAAGCCTTGAACCGCCAAGTACCTTTTGGCGAGGTGGATGGTTTGGGGATGATGGAAGATGAAGATATCTAGAACGTGGTTTCGAGCCTGTTTTATTAGTTTATAATTATGGTATAATTAAAAGTATGGAAAAGATAAAACCAAAGGTGCTAATTGTAGATGACGACAAGTTCTTGATAAATATGTATTCTATCAAGTTTAATAAAAGGGAGTTTGAAGTAAATTCAGCGATGTCTGGTGAAGATGCTATTAGTAAGCTCAAGGGTGGTTATATTCCAGATATTATTTTATTAGATATAGTAATGCCTGGTATGGACGGTTTTGAGATTTTAGAGGCCATCCGGACTAACAATTTATCACCAGAGTCTTTAATTATTATGCTTACTAATCAGGGTCAGCTCACTGATATCGAAAGGGCAAAGAGCTTTGGCATCAATGGCTATATCATCAAGGCAACGACGATTCCGTCTGAAGTCGTGGCGGAAGTAGAGAAAATTTATAATTTAGCAAAAAAATCATAAAATATGGCTGATTATAAAATATTTTTAGCGGAGCTTGTAAAAACAGTTGTTAATGAGGGGGCTTCAGATATTCACCTGTCTGAAGGCCGTCACCCCACTATTCGGGTGTCTGGTATGCTTTTACCTTTAGTCAAGCACGCGGTTCTCTCCAAGGCAGATACGGCTGGTCTATTGGCCGAGCTTTTGACTGAGAAAAATAAAGAATTATTTTATAATACTAAAGAGGTAGACTTTTCATATAGTCTGGGTACAGCTCGTTTCCGTGGCAATGCTTATTTTCAGCAGGGAGCAGTGTCTGTTTCTTTGCGTTTGGTGCCGAGGGAGATTAGAACCTTTGAACAATTAAATTTGCCAGATATTTTGAAAACTTTTGCGGAAAAGCAACAGGGTTTTTTCCTGGTGGTGGGTCCGGTCGGGCATGGTAAGAGTACTACTCTGGCAGCGATGATTGATTATATTAATACCAGTCGGGCGGAGCATATTTTGACGATTGAAGATCCGATTGAATATATTTATGAACAAAAGCGTTCCGTGATAGATCAGCGTGAAGTGCGGATTGATACTGATGATTTTCCTAACGCTTTGCGGAGTATGTTCCGTGAAGATGTGGATGTCGTTCTGATCGGCGAGATGCGCGGGCTCGAGACCATCTCTACCGCGCTCACCGCTGGAGAAACCGGGCACTTGGTGTTTTCTACTTTGCATACTAATAGTGCTTCACAAACCATTGATCGAATCATTGATTCTTTCCCCGGGACCCAG
>CAZOJH010000128.1:0-1721 GCA_964580125.1 uncultured Candidatus Saccharibacteria bacterium
TTAAAAGAATACTACCATTTACAAATTACTAAACAACTTTAGCTTTTCTTCAGTCACCTGGGCCACGGCTTTGACAGTGTCTTTTAAATATTTATAAGGAGCCACTTCATCTGGATTTTCTTGCAGTGTTTTAACCAAGGCTTGCCTGAAGGCTACTCGTATTTCTGTATTGATATGAACAATGGACATACCAGCGGAAATCGCCGCCCTTACATCAGCTGGTGAGTTTCCAGAAGCACCGTGAAGGACAAGTGGAATACCCACCGCTTCTTTTATCTCTTTTATTCTTTCAATATTTAAAGCCGGGTCTTTACCCCCTTTCAGCATCCCATGGATATTACCAATGGCTGGAGCCAGCATGTCCACTCCGGTTTCCTCCACAAACTTTTTAGCCTCTTCTGGCTTAGTGAGGAATTCTTCAGTGATTTTTACGCCTTCAGGAATGCCGTCCAGGACTTTTGATGAACTACCAATAAAACCGAGCTCCGCCTCTACTAGAATATCCGGATTCACACTTTTAGCATACTCTACACAATGCTTGGTGACCTTAATGTTTTCTTCAAAAGATAAATTGGTGGCATCAAAAATGACTGAGTCATAGCCAGCGTCCACCGCCTCCTTCACTTTATCAAAGGAATAATGATGATCAGCATTTAAAAAGATAGGGTAATCATATTCTTCACGTAAACTTTTTACCAGAGCAACCGCTTGCTTTGTACCAATATAATTTTGCTCGCCCTCGGCAGTACCGATAATTACCGGAACATCAAGCTTCTTGGCGGCTTCAAAAACACCTTTTAGAATTTCTAAATTGGAAATATTAAAATGCCCAATCGCTATTCCTTTTTTCTCTGCTTCTAAGATATATTGTTTTAAAGTCTTCATGACTGAATTATAACATTTATTCGCCGGAATTGGCCAAATTATGAATTGCCTCGGCAATATCCCCGCTTTCAAAAATAGCAGAACCAGAAATAAGCTTGGTTGCCCCGGCACTGATTAGATCAGCGGCATTATCAAAGCCTACTCCCCCGTCTACACTGATAGGAATATTAGGATATAAATTACGGAGATCACTGATTTTTTCTAAAACTAAATCATCAAATTCCTGCCCTTGAAAACCAACATTATCAATACCCATAAATTGAACAAAATCAATTATTGAATCTCCCTCATCATCAATCATATCTAAAATCTCATAGACCTCTTCATTCGGTGTTCGGATATCTAGTGCAACACCTATCTCCAAACCAAATGATTCTTCCTTTGCTGTGCCGTATTCCGCACGAAGTTTTTCTATAATTTCTAAAATGTTAGGAGCGGATTCCAGGTGAAGGACAATCCTTTTTGCCCCAGCCTTGACCCAATTATGAACTATCTCCTCAGGATTTCTAACCATCAAATCTATCTCCAAATCCAGAGAATCCCAAAAAGGGAAACCTTCATCCTCGGTAATAATCATAGCAAATTCATCCATCCCTCCTTTTACATATGGCCAAGTCTTGCTAGGTACAAATTTTCCATCACAGATGTCAATCTGAACTAGAGGCGCCAAACCGCTTACCTGAGCCATTTTGTCTCTCAGGTCCTCTAAATCTTTGGGTAATATTGCTGGTATTATTTCTATCATTTTTAGATTATAGCATAAATTAAACTAAAAACAGATATTGCTTTTTCGTGCCTTACGGACTGAAGTTTTTAGCAAAAAACTGAGGGAGTAG
>CAZOJH010000129.1:0-1698 GCA_964580125.1 uncultured Candidatus Saccharibacteria bacterium
ATGTCTGGGATTCCCAAATCTGGGACCGAGGAAGCCGAGAGACTGGAGCGAGATGTGTTTTCCGAATATAAAGATAAAATTGGAATTCTCCACAGTAAAATGTTGCCGGCCGATAAGGAATACGTGATGGAACAATTTAAAAAAGGGGAAATAAAAATTCTAGTGGCCACCTCGGTCGTAGAAGTGGGCGTAAATGTGCCAAACGCCACGGTAATAATTATTGAAGGGGCAGAGCGGTTTGGCCTGGCCCAGCTTCACCAACTCCGGGGACGAGTCATCAGAAGTAATGACCAAGCTTATTGCTATGTTTTTGCCGATAGCAAAACCCAGAAAACAGTGGACCGTCTCAAAGCCTTCAAAAATTCCAGCAATGGGTTTGAACTAGCAGAATATGACCTACAACTACGTGGCCCCGGTGAGCTTTCTGGTAACAAACAATGGGGCATCTCCGACATCGGTATGGAGGCTCTCCGCAATATCAAGATGGTAGAAGCCGCCCGTGCCGAAGCCGAGTATCTCCTCTCCCAAGATGACACCCTCTCCAAATTCCCTCTCCTAACAAAAAAACTAGCTACTCGTAAAGAAGAAGCAATTCATTTTGAGTAAATATTATTTAATCAAATACAGGGACACTACAGCTAGAATTATTCCGACAATCTGTTTAGCAGTAAGTGGTTCATGAAAATAAAAATAAGTAAAAGCAACCAAGATAATGGTATTCAATAAAATCTGAATGATCCCGGCCACCACTATATTTACGTCATATTTATAGCTCTCAACCAACAATAGAGAACCGATAAGGTATGTGATGACACCAAAAACATACAAGAAAGAATAGCTCATCCCTTTTAGGGCCCAGGATTTAAAAATCAAATCTCCCACCGTCAGGACAAGACCGCTCACAAACAATATTATAAAGGGTAAATAATTCATTTTGTCAGCCCATTATAACAGACCCAAGCATATTTTCAAAATAATTGCGAAAAGGAAGATTTTAGGTTAAGATTTCACTATTCCACCCTTAGCTCAGTTGGTAGAGCGGTCGACTTATACTCGATTGGTCCCAGGTTCGAGTCCTGGAGGGTGGACCAAGTTTATCCCTGATGCTCTATATCCTGTTTCTTTTTAGGAATAATTCCGTGAGCAATAATAATCTTTTCGTATTCTTCTCTTTCGATAGTCTCGGTTTCCATCAAACGCTCGGCAATAGCATCTAAAGCCTTTCGGTTAGTAGTAATAATTTCCAAGGCTTTGGCCCGGGCATTTTCCATAATCTCGGCTACCTCTGCGTCAATCACTGCACTGACTTTCTCAGAATAATCTTTATCTTCTACTCCCTTACCAAACAAAGTTCTACCACCCTCGCCTTCAAGCGCAATTGGGCCTAATCCCTCCAAGGCCAGCGCCCCTATTTTATCTGACATACCATATTTGGTCACCATGTCCCGCGCCAAAGCAGTGGACACCTGTAAGTCATTTGACGGACCAGTAGTGATGTCATTGTAAATCATTTTTTCTGTGACATACCCACCCAGGGAAACGGCAATATCATCTAGAAATTCCTTTTTGCTTTGTAACTTCTTGTCTTCAAATGGTAGTTTTAAAGTATAACCAGCTGCCCGACCACGAGAAATTATGGAAATATTATGCACGGGATCCGCAAAAGGAAGGACGGAAGAAACGATGGCATGTCCCGAT
>CAZOJH010000130.1:0-1694 GCA_964580125.1 uncultured Candidatus Saccharibacteria bacterium
TACAAGACTCCTCCCCGAACTGATTTTGGTAATGATGTGAATAAGGTGAGTGGTAGTGAAATTAAAAAGCAGATTGAAGTCTTAAATGTAAAAATTGATAGACTAACTAAAGTAATAGAAGGAATGTCTAGTACAAAACCAGTAGTTACTGAACCAAAAGCTAAGGAAGTTAAGGACGTCGTCAAGGAAAGTTTCAAAATGACCCCAGTTGTCAAGACCAGGAAAGTGGTCAAAAAGGTTTCCAAAAAGAAATAAATAATATATAATAAACATATGGCAAAAAGAGCAAGTCAAGATATTAAAAATAAAACCTCTCGTTCACACAAGACCAAGAAGCGCTTGGCTATCAAGAACGCTAGACTAGGAAAAGGTAAAAAATAAGAGGAGTTATGAAGTTTTTGCATGTAAACAGCCAGGCTGAATGTGCAGAAATACTAGCCTTAAAAATAGGGGAGTTATTCCAGCAGGATAAAAAGATTCTATGGCTCCTTTCGGGTGGCTCAAATATTTCTATTTCGGTAGGAACTCTAAAAATCTTAGAGAGCAAATTTCCTCTGGGTTTTAATGATAAGCTTACTGTAACTCTGACGGATGAGCGTTATGGTCTAGTGGGACACAGAGATTCTAATTGGCAACAATTAATTGATGCTGGTTTTGATTTTTCCATTGTCCAGGCTATACCTGTCTTAAATAATTTATCACTTGCGGAGACGGCAATTTCTTTCAGCAAAAAATATAGAGATTTGATAAATTCGGCCGATTTCATAATTGGACAGTTTGGTATTGGGGCAGACGGTCATATTGCCGGAGTTCTACCCCAAACAGTTGGTGTGACAGCCAAGGGTACAGTTTGTAATTATCAAGCGGAGAAGTTTATGAGAATCAGTCTGACTTTAGATACTATAAGAAAAATCAATATTGCCTATGCTTTTGTTTTTGCTGATTCTAAAAGAGAGATGCTACAGTCACTTAAAAATAGAAGTATTGATTTGGCAGATATGCCAGCCCAGGTTTTAAAACAGGTCCCGGAATCATATTTATGTAGTGATATACCTGAGGATATTAAAGAAGAGTAATTTTACTGATGCCAATCATTAATAGTAGGCCAATAACAAACCAAGCTAGGTGTTTTACAATATGGGCCTTAGTGGTAGATGTTTTAATTGAGTGGGGGATAAGGTCCTGAATAATTACCATTAAAAATGAGCCTGAGGCAAGACCAAGTAATGGCACCTCAAATACCTTAAAGTTTTCTAAAAGAAAAAAACCACCAACGGAACCGATAAGGATGGTAGCCGAAATGGAAAAACTGATAATGAGAGACTTTTTGGTAGAATAACCGGCTCCCTTTAGGACAAAAAACTCGGATATCTCCTGAATTATTTCATGGACAAAGATACTAAAGGTGGCCACCATCCCCAGGGTAGTGCTGACTGTGAAGGAGGTCACCAAAAGTATACCATCACCAATATTATGTATAGCATCGCCAATTATTATTCTTCGGGCATCAATCTGAGAGTGGACATGAATCTCTGTTTCATTATCATGATGATGATGAAAGGTGGGAAGAAGCTTAAAAATTAACCAGATACTAAAAATCCCTATCAGGATCCAAAGCAGGCCAAATTGAACCGTCTTGGCCTCCTCAATCGTTTCTAGTATCAGATGGTAGGAAATAAAGAGAAAGACACCAG
>CAZOJH010000131.1:0-831 GCA_964580125.1 uncultured Candidatus Saccharibacteria bacterium
AAATCCTGAAACAATAATAACTGTTGGAGAAAGAGAATCAAGCTACAAACTAGTTTATTGACCCCAAATAGAGCTATTTATACTGAAAATACTATTTACAAAACTAAATTAGCGTGTCTGGTTATAGAAAATTGATCTATTTTTAATCAGTTCGATAGGGGCTGTTTATCGCCGTGTGAAAACGGCTTTTTTGTTGTTTTTGGTTATATTTTTAATCACACGGCGATCTCTGCTTTAAGTTATTTCAAAAATATAAGCCTAGTAAAAGTGCCTAGATATCGTTAATTATCAACGAATATTCTTTTGACTTTACCACTTGCTTTTTTATCGTGCCTATTACTTGGTGGATATATAGGTCGATTTTTATTAGAAAGTTTATTTAACTCAAGCACATATGTCAGAACAAAAGAAAGAAATAGTTACCGCAAAGGAGCTAGAGACTCTAGAAAGAACCTGCAATCTTATATTAAACGCAGCGTTCTTGATGGATGACCTCCTGGAGGAGCTAGCTACTAGAAGTAAAGAGAAGGGTATCATAGAGTAAAATTTTACTCAGACTCCCCTTTTGTAAAAGAGTGGGCAAAAGGGGTTCAAATAATAATCACTCTCTAATCAAACAAATAATATGGCAAAAACTGGAGTCAAATCAGAGGCAGATTTACAGGAGAAGAGATATTCCTTACCAGAAGCACAAAAGATAGCTGAGGAGGTATTAGAAGAACTTAGACCACATTGTGAGCGCATAGAAATAGCCGGATCTATACGAAGAAAGAAATCGACGGCTGGTGACGTGGAAATCGTGGCGGTCGCAAAACCATATGCAACAGGAAT
>CAZOJH010000131.1:841-1191 GCA_964580125.1 uncultured Candidatus Saccharibacteria bacterium
AAGATAGTAAATAAATGGGCCAAGGTAAAAGGTGAGTTGGTATATGGCTTATGCAAATACACTCAACGAATCCTACCTTGTGGTATGAAGCTAGATTTATTCTTCGCCACTCCGGAAAATTTCGGATCGATTTTCGCAATTAGAACCGGCTCAGCTGATTATTCACATAAGGTTTTAGCTCGCGGATGGACGGCTAACGGCTACAAGTCAGAGGGCGGTATTTTGATTCGTAATGGTGAAAAATTCAATGTACCAGAAGAAAAGGATTTATTCAGAATGGCCGGAGTAAAGTGGGTTCAGCCAGAAGAAAGAAATTTATAAAAATAAAAATTATTAATTAATCATAAAAA
>CAZOJH010000131.1:1201-1688 GCA_964580125.1 uncultured Candidatus Saccharibacteria bacterium
AGAAGGATTTATTCCGCATGGCTGGAGTTAAGTGGGTCCCACCAGAGGACCGCAATCTCTAATTAAATACCCCGATGCAAGAACGACATTATTTAAACTGTAGCGCACCCATATGCACCGATGATCCTCACTCAGGATACAAGGATGAGGTCATCTGGTATCCAGGAGAAGCTATCTGCAAAAGAAAGCCTTTTGAGAAATTCCAAATCATTCAGGCGCGAATAAATGGAAGCTTTAAGAAAGGTGGTTTCCAAGATACTGATGGTTTTACTGCCTCTCAGCTTGAAGCATCCTCCTTCTAATAGGCCTCTGTGCGAAATCGCCTCCTAGAAAACCCTTATTTCTAGCCACACAATATCTCTCTGTAAGGTATTGGGGGCCAATAAGGTAGTTATCATCAACTTAAGTAAAAAATTATAAAAACACTAACCAAAAAACAACAATGAAAAATCATAAGAAACCTCTTAATAAGGAAGCTAAAGCAAGT
>CAZOJH010000132.1:0-1660 GCA_964580125.1 uncultured Candidatus Saccharibacteria bacterium
TATACATAAAATTACGTTTTGGGCAATATAAGTATTACATTTATATTTTTATTTGTGTTATAATATTTACAGTTAGTAAAATAAATTTATGAGCACACAAAAACTTATTTGGGAGGATAAATATAGTGTGGGGGTAGTGGAGATTGATCACCAGCATCAGCGGATGTTTACTGTTATTAATGAGCTGTTGGATGCTATAAATACTAATACTACTGAGGAGAGTCTGGCTAATATTATTGAGTCTTTGGTTAAATACAAAGTCTTTCATTTTGCCACGGAAGAAAAATATTTTAAGGAGTTTAATTATGAGGAGACGGACCAGCATACCGCCAAGCACAAGGAGTTTAATGACAAGTTGGTTTTTATGAAAGAGAAATATCCCGCTTATACGATCGACTTTGCTTTTGATTTGGTGGATTTCTTGGAGGATTGGCTAATAGAGCACCTGATGGTAGTGGATCAGAGATACCGGACTTGTTTTGCCGAGCATGGTCTAAAATAATAATTTATGAAATTTAGTAATTGGTCATTAAAAACAAAGATTGTTACCTCCATCTTATTGTCGACGGTATTTTTGTGTGCCTTGATATCTTCAGCCACATATTTTTATTTAATAGATAATTTAATCAGTGCTAAGCTGGCTGAGATTGACAAATTAAATATTGAGCAGACACATGAAAGCATCCAAATATTTAAGAATAACCAGATTTTTGCCAAGATGCTTGGCACTAGAACCAGAGTAAAGGAATATTTGTTGGACCAGACGAAAGCTAGAGAGAATGAGTTATCGGGTATTTTTTCCGAGTATGCCAAGGCTGACGCGCAATATCTATCACTATATTTGTTAAACGAAAAAGGAATTGCCCTGATCTCCACCGATCCAAGCTTTGTTGGTCAGGACTATAGCTTTCGAAACTATTATAAAGAGGGGATGGCTGGACGACCGGCGGTAGATATGCTCTTGGGTAAGACCTCAAATGAATTTGGCTATTATTTTTCTCACCCGGTCTTTGACGGTAATAAAGTAATTGGGGTTTTTGTAGCCAAAGTAGATAGTAAAGAGATTAATTCAGCGATTCTGACCAGTGAAGTGAATCGGGATAGCACTGTTATGCTGGTGGATGAATATGGTATTGTCGTTACTACTGATGTTTCTGATCGGTTCTTAAAAAGCTTAGGAGAACTTACTCCAGCTGAAATGGGAGAAATCAGGACCTCTAATAAGTTTTTAGGTCGGGAGATATTACCTCTACAGTATGAGGTGGTTCAAGAAATAGTTCGTAATGATGAATCTATCCAGGGTATTGAGATAAATGATGAAGTAGACGGAGAGAAAGAGATGATTACTGTCAATCAGATTGGTGAACTACCGTTTTATTTAGTTTCTGAAACCGGGCTCGAACGGATTACCGACACTATTTCAAGAACTATCTTTATCCTCATCGGTTTGATTTCTATTGCTCTATTCTTTAGCTTTTTTGTTATCTACCGATTGATCATGTATTCTCTCTCGCCTCTGGAAAAATTAAAATCTCTGGTTAAAAGTGTTTCTGAAGGAGATTTCTCAAAAAGGGTCGAGGTTTATTCTAAGGATGAATTTGGTGATTTGGCAAATTCGTTTAACAAGATGTCTGCGGATCTCGAAGATATATATAAAAAT
>CAZOJH010000133.1:0-1652 GCA_964580125.1 uncultured Candidatus Saccharibacteria bacterium
CCTGATGGGACGACTCGATCAATCCCTAGGAAGCTCTTAAAAATTATTCCGCCAAACACAGCTGTAACCTTTAGCACTCAGGATGAATACTGTCGTAACGGAGCTTCAGCATCTTTGGCATTTGATTTGGCTATTAATCCTGTTTCTGGTGATAGCCGTGTTGTTCCTGGACAAGTTACGGCCGTTACTTTTCCTAGCGCAGAATTACCCGTAGTTTATGGTGGTGATCCAGAATCAAACGAATGGGGGGTAGTCAATTCTCCTGATTCATTCAATATTGATGATACTAATAATACTATTACGGTGACTGTACCTTTTGATACTAATATTACTAATTTAGTACCAAAAATCACCACGGTATCTTCTAATGCTGTGATTACTCCTGATCCAAGAGTTGCTCGAGATTTTACTAATCCAGTTCCCTATACTGTTACTATTGATGGTGTTTCCCAGACTTATACTGTTCTTGCTAAAAAAGCACTACGCTCTGATAAATATTTGATCGCCCTCTATAATATTCCCGGAGGCACAATTCTGTGTCTAGATTGTCCGGTAGTCGTAGTCAATGTCCCCCGTGGAACAGATGTCACTGCTTTGACACCCACTATCACTGTTGCTCCCGGAGCTTCTATCAGTCCTGCTTCTGGTGTGACACAAAACTTCACCTCCCCTGTTGTTTACACTATCACCGCTGAGGATGGTACCACTAGGAAAATTGATATTAATGTACAGGTAGCCATGTATTATGCTGAATCTACATTCATTGACGTCACTGCTTCTTGGAAAGATGCCAAAGCAATGTGCCCAGTCGGTCAAAGACTGTTAACTGCTGAAGAATTAAAATCAAGCATGACTATACAGAAGGTTAACCAAGATAATATTTCTGAGGGTGGGCAATTTAATCCTCCTTATGAGTCCAGTATTGCATATTGGTCATCAGAAACTAACCCTAATAATGCAAACGAAGCTCTGGCTGTTATGTACCCACCCGTCAATAATCCTACTGCATATTCTAAAGATACTCGTTTAGCTGTTCGTTGTACAGTAGCACCAGGTGAAGATCCCGCTGATGCTCAAAAAATCAAGACCTTGCTTGAAGTAAAAGATGCTCTTCAGAAATACTATACTGCAAATGGTCGCTATCCAAGAGGAACAGAACTTACTACTGGTACCTATACCTTTATTACCTCTCTTGTCGGTTGTAAATATATCTCGGCTATTGATAATAAAGTAATAAAATATGTTGGTGTGACTTCTGATACAGACAAAACCGCTTCTTGTATGTTTAAGGCCCCTTATAATTGTCAGTCATACCGTTTAGGAGTGGCTTTGGAAAATCGTCAAAGCGAATATCTAAAATCAAATCCGGGAGAAATCATCACTGGTTCCACCGCTGCAAGTACTCTCTTTAATGGAAACAAAGATGATTGTAAGACGCTTGCCGCCGCTGGTAGTCCAGATCTGTGTTATATGGTCAAACCATAATTAGTAATTTTTGGAAAAGGCGTTTCTGTGCTAAAATAAGGGCATGAAAAATAAACTAAATAGTTTTGGGGATTTTGTAAAATCTCATAAAATTTGGTCTGTTATTATTTTAATAGCTGTGATTTTGATTGCCTGGTATTTTATAAAAAATAGCTCAGAAAATGTAA
>CAZOJH010000134.1:0-1628 GCA_964580125.1 uncultured Candidatus Saccharibacteria bacterium
CTGTATTTCCGTCCGGTTTACGGGGAATATCGGGGGTGGGTTCGGGTTTCGGTTCTTCTTGGGGTGGTGGACAACCTTTAATTTTATCAGCACCTTCAAAGTTTTTTGACCATTCCCAAGGATCTAACCAACGTTGTCCTAATCCTTCACTTCGGGAACCTATACCCACTAACTTGACATCCATAAATACAGGGCCTTGAGGTGCGCTGGGACAACCCACATTTAGCCATGTCGTATTACTACATTTTTTTGGATTTCCCCAAGTTCCAGGATAGAGCAACCATTCTTTTCCTTGCAATTCTTTAGTATTAATCCCCTTACCAACAGGCGGTAAATATTCAACTTTACCTCTTAAGTTAATGTCATTTCCACCGCGATGATATTCAATTCCTGTACCGTGAGACGTAGAACCGATTTGATTGGGATTTTGTATTTTATAATTCGTTGAACCTCCATCTGGATAACTCGCATGACCTCCCAAACCCACATAGACCACCGGCTGATAGATTTGGGTTTTGGTGGTATTTTGTGCCACATTTGTGACATTATATATATCATCACCAAGCCTAAGTTTTAGATTCGACCATTCAACAACTTGACCTCCTTTCCATTCTTCTAGTTTTCCTTTAGTCAAGTTATCTAAAAATGGTATTTCACCAAGAACTTTTTTCAAAAAATCAAGAATATCCCTAGCAAAGCTGACGTGCTGTGCAAAGGCAATCCGACAGGGATAATATCTATTATCAACGTCCTTTCGTAAGAATAATGTAATGCCTTCCCAGTCTCCTTCATGATTATTGAATCCACCATGATCTTTCCAATTACTCTGGGAATAGTGAAAATAATAGTTAATGGCTAGTTCGCTAATTCTTTGCTTAGATTTTTGATCTTGCCATTCCTTTTCAACAACAGAAGCATAAATTTTAGCAAATTTAGTGTCCGTGAATTTTTTATTTTTAAATTCACTCAGATCCAAAAATCCTTGGGAATCGCTCTTTGGTAATAATTGGCTTTTCTCGGATTTAGATTTTTCCCAAGTCGTGCGATTGACATCCAGAGGGAATTGAGCTTCGTCTTTTGGTTCAAAGCTTAAAATGGGAGTAAAATAGTTAATCAATTGCGATTTGGATAATTCTTTTTTTGCTACATATTCTGTAAAGACATTACCTTGATTTTGGGGATTAGAAGATTTTTCCTTGACCTTAATTAGATATTTTTGATTAACTTCTTGACTATCAGTAATAAAAAGAGTTTTTAGCTCGTTTGTCATATTAAATTGATAATCATAGCCAAAACCGTCAGTCCTCAAAGGAGTGGTTTTTATTGTTCCTAATGCCAATTTTACTTCTTCCACAACTGGCTCTACAGGAACAGAAAAATTCTCAATTCTTAACGTATAAACACCTGCTTCTAAATCCTGATCTTTATCCTCTTTTTTTAACCGCCATACTGTTAAGCCTGAATAAGCAGGTGCAATAGGAGTTTTAATTGTGTTTAAGACATTATTCGATGAATCTAAAACAATGACTTTAGTGTTCTTGTTAATTTTTGATACAGGAAAATTTAAGTAATAATCGCCTTTTTCCCTAATCTCTACCGTCCAGTTAACTGTAATTTCCTTATCTACT
>CAZOJH010000135.1:0-1596 GCA_964580125.1 uncultured Candidatus Saccharibacteria bacterium
TGTTACAGAAGATGAAAAGGTAAAGGTATTTGAGGCGTTATACGATTTAGACTTTATTGGCAATGATGACGAAAGGTTTAATTATGAGGATATTGATTTGAATAGGAAATATAATGGTACATCTGAAAAGATGGCATCATTAATAGTTAAGCGTAACATCGATGGTACTCCAAACACAAAGGATGGTATGACTTATGCTGAATGGTCTAAAAAAGGTAGGCTAAATGGGAGGTTCACGAATGCAAAAAAGCCGTTTTATGTACGAAATATGGAAGAATTGGTAAATCCACTAACTCATATTGTTGCCCCTCTTCAAAACCATAAAACAAGTAAACAAAACGAGGATGTAGTAAAACGACTTGATGTAATCCGAAACACGGGCGATTATGACCTTTCAAAAGATGAGCTAAAGAGAATTGGCCTACATTCAGAAAAAAGAAACTATAATGTCTTAAAAGCAGACTCACAAAGTCCAACCGTTTTAACAATTCCGGATGACTACATTCACTTTTCAAGTCCTCGGGCGTTGACAGTACGAGAAATGGCACGATTGCAGTCTTTTGATGATTCTTTTGTCTTTCAGGGTAAGCGCTCAACCGGTGGAAATAAAAGAAAGTTCGAAGTCCCTCAATTTACATTGGTCGGTAATGCTGTACCACCTTTATTAGCTCGCGCCGTTGCCTTAGAAATACTTAAAAACATCGATTAAAGACAAAAATAATTTAGGCAACCTCCATCATTAAGATGAGGAATAGCATCTCTAAGGTCACCTCTTAACGTTGTGCGTGAACCAGTTGCATAATTGTTGGTAAATATCTCCTTTAAGGATTTTGCAATATTTTGTTGAGAAGGTTTACCCCAATAGTTTCCCCCCGATAAATTTGTAACTCTTTTAACAGATGCAGAGCTTGGTTTGTATATTTCATTTACGTTTGAAGGAACAGTTACAAATGCATAGGTAAAACTGGGAATATCCTGAATACTAAAATTATTCCTTCCAATAGTAATGTTTCTTCGCCTAAACCCCCCAGCAGAGTATATCATGTCCCAAAGCATTGGAATCTGAGCATTATCATTCCAATTGGTTTTACACTGAATAACACCAATTTCGGTTAAATGAAAATCCCTCTCAACTAAAAAATCAGATAATTCAGAATTAAACTTGTCTTTAAGATAAGGAGGGATGATCTGACTTGAATTTCTATAAACATTTAATAACTCTGCATCACTATTATATTCTGGACGGTTAGGAAAAATGATGATCGTAATATCTGACTCAGTATTACATGCAAAATTCCCATAATTTACTGTAATGGCGTCTTGAATTGGTTTAGGTACTAAGCTCATTTTTTTCACAGCGACAATTCTACTGCCAACAGTGCAAATATTAACATACCAGCAAACTAATGATTCCCAAGCAGTCCCACCACCAGACAGCTCACCTTGTCCTCTGCCTTCACCACCAGTACTTCTAAAAATATCCGAAAGATGGTCTCCAAGATTAATAATCTCATTCTCAGTAAAACTCTGTCCTAGAAGACTGCGAATTTCTTTTTGCCATGTAAGCCAGCATTTTTGAAAAGTATCAGTGCCAAA
>CAZOJH010000136.1:0-1588 GCA_964580125.1 uncultured Candidatus Saccharibacteria bacterium
GTGGATGAGTTTTTGGGCGGTGATATTCCGGATTTTCTTTTAGATAGTCCTAAGGCGTATTTAGCTAGGCATATTATCAGCCCAAATTTTGAACTCTATCGTTTTCTTGATCAGGCGAAAGAAGCTAATCTAGATTTTGTCCTCTCGGAATATATAGATGACAAATATATTTCAATAAATAACCTTAAGCGACATTTGGGAAAGATGTTTTTCCATACTGGGACGGATAAAAACGGTGGTAAGATTTTTATTCCGCAAAAGGTAATTGATTTTGCTAAATCTGATAGGAAAGTTATTAAAGAAGTGGAGACGGTAACCGGTAAAAAACTTGTTGATCTTCATCATGATATTTTAGGTGAGGAATTTCCGCAAATATTAGCTAACGTCAAGAATATTTCCGACTGGGTGGGTAGAAACGGAAGGATCTTGGATATCTTTTACCCAAAATTCTTAACTTTTTTTATAAGAAATGGTGTTTTATTTGAAAACTTTTTATTGAATGAGGAGGAAAAGGATTTGACAACTAAGGTTATAATACCGGCGGTAGAACAATTAACAAAGATTTTCGGTCTGAAACCCCTTATTGTGAGACTCTTGCCAGAGGAGACTGAAAATGAAGAATCATGGTGTTACTATCACGGACATATAAAAAACCACCTAGACGACAAGGATAAAAATAAATGTTAATATAAATGGTATGGATTTCAATTTTGTAACTCATTTAAAGACTTGCTCGGATTTTCTCCAGGAAGTAATTCCGGTAAACCTAGTTATGTATTCTCATTTACCAATCTCAATTGTAGCTTTAGTCATTGGTTTGTTCGCTTTTTTTAAGGATCGAAGGGAACTGTTACCCAAGATTTTACTTGCCATTTCAGTATGTTTCTCTCTATGGTCAATAAGTGATCTTGTCACCTGGATTAGTACAGATAGCCGATTAACGATGTTGGCTTGGTCGTTATTGGGTATGTTTAGCACTTTAATCTCGATATTAGTAATTTACTTTATTTATGTTTTTATAAACAAAAAAGACCTGTCTTTTTATAAGAAAATAATTTTATTACTACCCACTCTGCCGGTAATTATACTTACCCCCACAACTTATAACTTAGGTTTTTTCGATATTATGAACTGCGAGGGATCAGAAGGCACCTTCTTTACAAACTATTATTACTATTTGGGAATACTATCGTTTATCTTTATTCTTGGGTATTTTATTTATAAATATTACAAAATTGACGACAAACAACTTAGAAAACAGGCAAGCCTCGCAACTTCTGGTGTATTTTTGTTTTCTTTATCATTCTTCTCAGCTAACTACTTGGCTGGTTATTTTGGTAATTGGCAGCTTCTGATTTATGGTCAAATAGGTATGGTTATCTTCATGGCTTTCTTGGCTTACCTAATAGTAAAATTTAAGACCTTTAATATTAAACTGATTGGAACTCAAGCCCTGGTCTGGGCCTCGGCAATTCTCATTGGCTCACAGTTCTTCTTTATTCAGAGCAGTGTTAATAAGGTCCTGACTGGTTTTACCTTGGTGGTCTTTTCTTTTGTGGGCTGGATGATTGTCCGCAGCGTTAAGAAA
>CAZOJH010000137.1:0-1585 GCA_964580125.1 uncultured Candidatus Saccharibacteria bacterium
TTTCTTTGCACGATAATAATTTTGTCGTCACAAAATTATTTCTCTACTCCCTCACTTTTTTGCTAAAAAGTTCAGTCCGTAAGGCACGAAAAAGTATTAATTATAATCTTATTAAAAAAGTAATGGTGTCATCCAAAACAAAAAAAGAAATAGTGCATATTGGGGCGGATCACGCTGGCTATTATTTGAAGGAAGCCCTGGTGGACTATTTGAAAAAGCTCCACTATGAAGTGGTGGATCACGGAGCCCACTTTTTTGATGAATATGATGATTATCCGGATTTTGTGGCGCCGGTGGGAAAGGCGGTTTCAGATCGGCCTAGTACGGTAAAAGGTATTGTGATTGGCGGTTCCGGCCAAGGTGAGGCCATGGTGGCTAATCAGTTTCCGGGTGTCCGAGCGGTAGTATTTTATGGTAATAAATTTTTGAAGGGCTCAGATATTATAAGACTTTCTCGGGAGCATAATGATGCTAATGTGCTTTCCCTGGGGGCCAGGTTCCTTACTACTGGGGAGGCCAAGCGTGCCGTGAAGACTTGGCTCTCTACTCCGTTTTCTGGTGAATATAAACACTTACGCCGAATTAAAAAGATTGAAAAGGTTTTACGAGAGGTGAGGTTGAGAAAAGGTTTTTAAAAACATAAAAATACAGATATCAAAATTTTGTGCAGAATATTTTTCCCGCGAAAAATCTTCTTATTCCTCGCTGATTTTTTCGTCTCAGAAGCCGAAACCATGCAAAATCAGCTGCGGCACCCAAAATTTTAATATCTTTATTTTTGTGTTATAATGTGAGCATGATAGAAATAATACCCGCAATATTACCAAAGGATTTAGTAGACTTGAGAGACAAAATGGCTCAAGTGAGTGGTTTGGCGCCCCTGGTGCAGATAGATATTTGTGACGGTAAATTTGTCCCTAGCAAGACCTGGCCTTATGTGAAAGGGGGGATGACGGAGTTTGAGGGGATTATCACTGAGGATGAAGGCTTTCCTTTTTGGGACTCCTTGGATTTAGAGATTGATCTCATGGTGAGAAACCCTGGAGACGTGGTGGATGGCTGGATCAAAGCAGGAGCTAAGAGATTGGTTTTGCATTGGGAATCGGCTCCTAATATTTTAGAAATTGTAGAGAAACTTCGCGCCGAGTATGGCACCGCCAGAGAAGAGACTTTTGGTTTGGAGATCGGTGTGGCCCTAGATATCCGGACACCAAACGAAGAAATTTACGAAGTATTAGATCTGATTGATGATGAGGGAAATTGTATTATTGATTTCGTGCAGTTTATGGGGATTGATAATGTGGGTTACCAAGGTCAGGAATTTGATGATTTGGTTTTAGAGAAAGTCAGTGATTTGCGTGATCTATATCCCAATATTTCGATCAGTGTGGATGGCGGGGTGGGCTTTGATAACGCTTCTGACTTGATTTCCGCTGGGGCCACCAAACTAATTTCTGGTTCGGCTATTTTTGATAGTGGCGATATTGCCGAGGCTATTCATAATCTGGCTAATTCGGGAGAATAAAACAGAGAATTGTTTGATTTTAAAATGTCTGGCCGAAGTTCTGACGAGGAGATCCGAGGA
>CAZOJH010000138.1:0-1563 GCA_964580125.1 uncultured Candidatus Saccharibacteria bacterium
TTTTGCGTTGTTAGAACGGTTTAAACTCTACGAATAAGTGTGGGTCAAATGAACCCACCCTTAAAATCATGATGGCCTACTTCTTTCTCGCCCACCACAATGATTTCCCGACCGGAAAATTTCTCAAAACACCCCTGCTGATCCACCAGGTTCCGGTATTCTCGGCTTCCAAGCCGGAAACGAAACGGTCCACGTCCGCCCCAGAACTCGCCATGTTCATAGGCCTTCTTCAAAGCCTCCTTCAGGAAAGGAATCACCTCTTTGGGATAATGTCCTTCATAGGTCATTCGCCAGACTGGCACATCTTTGCAAAAGATCGTCGTCGCCCCCCGCGTGTATTCAGACACCGGCGTCACTTCATAACGATCAATCACCTGGTAATCACCATCGGTGTAAACAAACGCAGTGATGTGCCCGTCAGGAGTCTTGGTCTTAACGGATTTTTTAGACTCACCGCCCGCATAACCATCAAGCATGGCGGCAATATACACGGCCCGAATAGCCATCATTTCATCACCACTGAACGTTTGCTTGCTCATATTTCTTACACCTTAATTTGATTTTTTCCACTTCAATTTACTTATCTCTCTGGTTAAAAAACTACTCTTTTTTACACTGTTAGTCAAGTCGGGTGGAAAAGTAAAATTTTATGTATAATACCCCTATGTCCGCGAAATTTATTCATCTACATGTGCATAGTCACTATTCCCTGCTTAATGCCTTGCCAAAAATTAAGGAGTTGATAAAAGAGGCCAAGAAATATGGTATGGACGCGCTAGCGCTCACTGATAATGCCAACCTTTACGGAGCGATTGAATTTTATAAAGCTTGTCAAAAAGAAGGGATCAAACCCATCATTGGGGCGGATATGTATGTGGCGGCTAGAACCAGGACAGATAAACAAGGCGGGGTGGACAATAGACGTTCACGTTTAATATTATTAGTAAAAAATTTGGAAGGCTATCATAATTTAATAAAACTAGTTACCGCGGCCAACCTGGAAGGTTTTTATTATAAGCCCCGCATTGACAAGGAACTTATAGAAAAACATCCTGAAGGTTTGATTTGTATTTCTCCATCTTTTTCTGGCGCTACCACGCAGGCCATAAAGAATGGGAATATTGAGGAAGCCCACAGATTAATTTCTTGGTATAAACAAGTTTACGGTAAAGATAATTTTTATTTAGAACTTACTCACCACCCAGAAATTGAAGGCCACGAAGAAACAATGGCTAAAATTATTCGGCTGGCCCACGAAACAAACACTCCACTAGTAGCGGCGCATGATACTTATTATTTACATCCAGAAGACAAGAAAGCCCGTGACACTTTGCTCTTGGTAAATACCGCTGGTGATTTTTCTGATAAAAATTCTGATAGTAATGAAGAAGATTTTTCTTTCATTGATCAAGATAAAGCAGAAGAACTTTTCCGAGATACACCGGAAGCTTTGGAGAATACGGTAAAAATTGCCGGCGAATGTAATTTGGAATTAAAATTAGGGACTTGGGTTTTTCCGGATTTTAAAGTAGAGAGTGGTCTCACACAAGATGATGAATTAAA
>CAZOJH010000139.1:0-1559 GCA_964580125.1 uncultured Candidatus Saccharibacteria bacterium
AGGAAGCCTGCGAGGTTTTGACTAAAATGTTTTCTTAATCCAATGAATATCCCCCTATACAAACCCTATATAAGCAAAGACGAGATAGGTGCTGTTTTGAGGGTTTTAAGATCAAAAAAATTAAGCAGGGGACAAGAGATACAAAGCTTCGAGGCTGAGTTTGCAAAATACACTGGTAAAAAATATGCCATTGCGGTTAATAGTGGTACAAGTGGGCTTCATTTGCTTGTTAGGGTTTTGGGCTGGAAGCACGGAGATGAGATAATAACAACTCCCTTTACTTATATAGCATCCTCCAATGCTTTGCTCTTTGAGAGTGTTAGGCCAGTTTTTGCCGATATTGATATTAAGACCTTAAACATCGATCCAAAAAAGATAGAAGAAAAAATAGGTAAAAAAGTGAAAGGGATGTTACTTGTGGATATTTTAGGATTGCCGGTGGATTATACTAAGTTGCTAAAAATAAAAAAGAAGTACCACCTTCAGGTAATAGAGGACGCCTGCGAGGCATTAGGTAGACCGAGCCGTCATTTTACGGTCGGCAAACTTGCTGATGCTACGGTGTATGGTTTCCACGAAAATAAGCAAATGACCACGGCGGGAGAGGGTGGAATGATTGTAACAGATAACTGGGAAATTGCTCAAAAATGTTTGGCGATGAGAGATCAAGGACGATCTTTAAAAAAGGACTGGATTAATAACGTAATTTTAGGTTTTAACTTTAGATTGACAGAAGTACAGGCGGCTTTTGGTAAGGAACAATTGAAGAAAATGGACGTTATTTTGAAGAGAAGGGCACAGATTGCTGAAAGATATTCCTCCAGACTTAAGGATCTTACCGAGTTATCAGTACCAAACCAGACGTCCTTTAATAATAGAAGTTGGTTTTTGTATTTTGTGGTCTTTAAAGATCCTGAGGTGAGAAATAAAATGTACCAAGTCCTTTTGAATCAGGGTATTACCTCAAGTAAGAATTATTTTCCGCCAGTTTATGATTTTCCAATGTACAGAGACCATAAAAGAGACTGTAAGAATACTGAGACGATTTCAAAGACACTATTGGCGTTGCCCATGTTTTACGAAATGACTGATGGGCAGGTAGATAGAATTGCTGGTATCATTAGAGAGTCATTAAAAAAATAGTATGATATTTAATTCAGACAAATTTTATACCTTATTTGCAAATTCATATTGTGATTATGCCTTTAATAAAAAAGATTATCTCTCTGCTGTTAATAGGTTTATCCAGGAAGAATCTTGTTCACCAAAGTCTATGATTGATGTTGGATCTGGTGATGGTAAGAGAGGGCGTCACCTCGGTAATATTCTTGGTATCACCAGCATCACTTTAATTGATAATAGTGAAGGGATGATTGCTTTAGCAAAGAATGTTCCAGATACAAATGTGGTTTTTTCAGATATTTCTAATTCTGAATTTATAACTGAACAGAAATATGATCTGGTTTCTCTTCTGTGGAATGTCCTAGGACATATATCAGCGGAGGGACGAATTACAGCTTTAAAAAATCTAACCAAGTTAGCGAATGATGGGAAGTCAA
>CAZOJH010000140.1:0-1501 GCA_964580125.1 uncultured Candidatus Saccharibacteria bacterium
TTTCAACCTTGTCTAAGGCTGGGAAAGGGGAAGGCCGCTCTGCTTTCTCCTCTTTGAGTAAGGAGGAGTGGTGAGGCTTGGCGAACCGAGGTGGTTGTGTTAATATTGTATGGTGCCTCTGATCGTTTCCGGTCACAGCCGGCGGTTGCACTCATATAAGACATTAGTTTTGGAGCACGCCCCGCCGGCGTTGATTGGAAATAATCAATGCCTAAGGAGGTAAATAAAACACCAGCCATACGATGCTGGTGTTTTATTTGGCGTGCTTGATTGGCTGTTTTGTGCTTTAATATTGTCATGCTTAAAATGCAGGAAGATGTCATATTAAAAGATTTTACAACTATGCAGGTTGGGGGGCTGGCCAGATACTTTTTGACTACCAAGACCTTGGCTGATTTGCGAGAGGCTTTTTCTTTTGTTAAAACTCGGAAGTTACCACTTCTAGTTTTAGGTGGCGGTTCTAATACTTTGATTTCTGACCATGGTTTTTCTGGGCTCGTCATCAAGAATGAAGTTAAAGGAGTAAAATTTAACGATCAGGATGATGATCAGG
Organism: uncultured Candidatus Saccharibacteria bacterium; assembly: GCA_964580125.1. GTDB lineage: Bacteria > Patescibacteriota > Minisyncoccia > Phycocordibacterales > GWA1-40-21 > CAIJXO01. The sequence continues at coordinate 554 of CAZOJH010000140.1, forward strand.
TAATTTTAGAAGTAGGGGCGGGGGAAAATCTGGACGAGGTGATTGCTTTGTCGGTTATCAGAAAGCTATCGGGACTAGAAAATTTATCTGGTATCCCAGGGACCGTAGGTGGCGCTGTAGTCCAAAATGCTGGGGCGTATGGAGCGGAGATCAAAGATTGTGTAATTGCTGTTAGTGGTCTTAACTCTGCTAATGGTAAGGAATTTGTGCTGAAGAATAATGACTGTCAGTTTACCTATCGAAATAGTTTTTTAAAGAATAATAAGAAGTATATTATTACTTCCGTGTCTTTTGTTTTGAGCAAGAAAGCGGTCACTAATATTGCCTATGCGGGTTTGAAAGAAGCCTTGAGTGTAGAAAAAGAACTAACGGTAGAAAAGGTCAGGAAGGCTGTTCTAAAAATTCGCGGTGAAAAATTGCCGGACTGGCATAAAATAGGTACCGCTGGTTCATATTTTAAAAATCACATCATAACTCAAGCGGTATTTGCTAAAATAAAAAGTGAATTTCCGCTGGTACCGAACTTCCCGGAGCCAAATAATAAGGTCAAAGTACCATTGGCTTGGATTTTAGATAATATTTGTCATTTGAAAGGATTTCAAGAGGGTAAGGTGGGTCTTTATGAAAAGCAACCATTGATTTTGGTAAATCTGGGCGGTGCAACTTTTGCGGAGATAATAAATTTTACAAATAAAATAAAAAAAATAGTAAAAGAGAAAACTAATATTGAGATTGAGGAGGAAGTTGAAAAAATAATTTAGTTATCCACATATTTTTTACTAAAAACACTTGTGTTATTTTTTATTTGTTATAAAATGATATTAGTTCAGTGATTTTTATAATTTAAGGTCGAAGAAAATCATGAGCTCGTTAGGAAAAATCTTAATTTAAAAATGAGTTTCAGATTTTATTTTGTAAAATCAAAAAACTTACATCACTATTATGGCA